>JAYFPV010000320.1:0-1896 GCA_034927465.1 Lawsonibacter sp. | reverse complement strand
GCCTGCCCCGGCGGTTGTGTGGGCGGAGGCGGTCAGCCTATCTCGGCGGAGGACGAGGAGCTGGCCGGTGCCCGCGGAGCGCGGCTATACCAGCTGGACCGTGAGGCCCCTGTGCGCTTCTCCCACGAAAACCTCCAGGTGCAGACCCTGTATGCCGAGTTTTTGGGTGCCCCGCTCAGTGAAAAAGCGGAGGCGCTGCTCCATACCAACCACAAGGGCTGGGATATGCCAGATCAGAGGTGATCTGTGCGCCCGGCCGCGCTGGAGTAAGACGGTAGAAAAAACCTCGGACCGAAGGCTCCGGAGGGAAGGATGATTTGGAAGGGAACCGTCAGGCTTCTCTTCCATGGTTCATTCACACGGATTTGGAGACGGTTTGAAACAGCGCCTAATCCACCTTAGCCTGTTAAAAAAGGCCAAAGGAATTTTTTGACAGACTAACCGGCGCCGCAGTCCCGAATGGGACCGCGGCGCCGGTTTTTTGCTATGGGGTGTGTGGATTCGGGCTACAGAAGCCGGTGTCGGGGCACAACGTCTGTCGCACACTTGCTGCGACTTACGGCTGGGCCATCCTGGCCTGAAACCAATCGGTCAGCGTCCGGATGAAAAGGTCCTTTTGCTCCAGCTTGTAGGTTTGATACCGCTTGTGGGTGACGATGGAGCAAACCCGATCCTCGGGCCGCTCCGACAGCTCATAGGTCTCCAGGGGGTAATGGGCGGCAAAAAATCGGGCAATGGACAAAGGCAGAATGGACCAATAGGCGGAATTTACCAGCATGGGCGGGAGAATCTGGGCGAAGCTGACCCGAAGAAAGGGACGCTTGTCCTCCCACCAGGATTCCCGCCATTGGGAGAAGGAGGGCGTGATATCAAAATAAAGCTCCCGTTCTATGTCCAAATCTTTGGGATGGATGGGCCGGTCGGCGTATCTGGTGCGGTTCTGGACCGAGGTGAGTAAAACATAGCGCTCCCGGTACACGGGGATCAGATGCAGGTCGTCCCGGAACAAGACAGACTCCCGATTGGTGAGTCCCACGTCCACGGTGCCTTCTTCCAGCAAGTCGAAAATTTCCCAGGAGTGGCTGGTGTAGAGGTTCATGGACACCTCCCGGTGGGACTGAGCGTAGTCAAAGAAGAAATTAGGCAGCAGGTAGGCACCGATGCTGTCGGTACAGGCCACCTTCAAGGAGGTTCGGGCGGTGTCGTTTTTGACGGAACTGGCCGACTCGTACAGATTAATCCACTGCTGCACGATGGGAACCAGCCGTTCCCCATAGTTGGTGGGTTCGACAAATTTTTGGCCCCGGCCCCGGAGCATCAGCTGTATGCCGAATTCCTCCTCCAGTTTGTGCAGCCGCTGACTGACGGCCGATTGCGTCAGCCCTACTGCTTGAGCGGTTTTGGTGATGCTGCGGGAGCGATACAGTTTTAAATAAAGTCTGGCATCTTCATAATCCATGGGGACCCCTCACATGTACGGCAAATATCAGGAAGAGAGATGGAACTGCTTCGTGGGCGATTTTGCTCCGTTCGCCTGTATGCGTCGCCGACGTTTAAAAAGCGGACTGGGCGGGAATCGTCGGGCGAATCAACTGCAAAGCGGTCATTCAATCAATATTATTATAAGAAAGATTTTGAATTGTGACAAGGATTTTTTCTTAACCGAACAAGAATATTTGCCTAATTTGGTAAAAAATACAAAGGGAAACGTTGCATGTCTTGTGGGAAATTGAAAGCGGCATCTTCTTCATGGAGGCATTGGCCTGTTGTCGGGTGCATTTGCAAAAGGGCCCCGGACATGTCCGGGGCCCTTACCATTCTTTATACGCGTGGTTCGATTCGAATGACCAGCGCGGTGCGGTCGTCGGTGACCTCCTGCGGGCTTTGGGTGATCAG
>JAYFPV010000382.1:0-7665 GCA_034927465.1 Lawsonibacter sp. | reverse complement strand
CCATCAACCGGATGAACGATTTGATTGCCGGGGTGAAAATTACCGGCTCTCTGACCTATCGGGGCGAGGAGATTTACGCACCAGACCGGGACGTGACCGATCTGCGCAAGCACATCGGAATGGTATTCCAGAAGCCAAACCCCTTTCCGATGTCCATCTACGACAATGTGGCCTATGGGCCGCGGACCCACGGGATGCGCAGCAAAGTGAAGCTGGACGAGATCGTGGAGGATTCCCTGCGCGGCGCCGCCATTTGGGATGAGGTGAAGGATCGGCTGAAAAAGTCCGCCCTTGGCCTGTCCGGCGGCCAGCAGCAGCGGCTGTGCATTGCAAGAGCTCTGGCTGTCAAGCCAGATGTGCTGCTGATGGACGAGGCCACCTCGGCTCTGGACCCCATCTCCACCTCAAAAATTGAGGATCTTGCGGTCGAACTAAAAAAAGATTATACTATTCTCATGGTAACCCACAACATGCAGCAAGCCGCCCGTATTTCAGACAATTCCGCATTTTTCCTGCTGGGAGAGCTGGTGGAGTTTGGCGAAACTGAGCAGATTTTTTCCATGCCAAAGGAAAAACGGACCGAGGATTACATCACGGGGAGGTTTGGCTGATATGAGAAATCACTTCAACGAACAGCTGGAGCAGCTGAATGTCGAGCTGATTAAGATGGGTGCTTTGTGCGAGGAGGCAATTTCGGCCGCCACAAAGGCCTATCTGGAGCGGGATAGTAAGCTTGGACAGACGGCGTGCCGGCTGGAAGAGGAAATTGACCACATGGAGCGAGACATTGAGGGCCTGTGTATGAAGTTGCTGCTACGTCAGCAGCCGGTGGCCGGCGATCTGCGCGTGGTGTCCGCCGCCATGCGGATGATCTCCGATATGGAACGGATCGGGGACCAGGCCGCCGATATTGCAGAAATTGCCAGGGACATCGAGTCAAGCCGCCTGGGAGAACGGGTGCCCATGGAAGAAATGGCCCGGGAGGCCGTCGGCATGGTGACGGACAGCGTGGATTCCTTTGTGCGGAGAGATTTGAGCCTGGCCCATTCGGTCATCACGCAGGACGATCGGGTGGATGCGCTGTTTCTTCAGGTGCGGGGAGAGCTGATCCGCCTGATTTCCGCCGGAGAAAACGGCTCGGTTTGTCTGGATATGCTGATGATCGCCAAATATTATGAGCGTATCGGCGACCACGCCTGCAACATTGCCCAATGGGTGGAATACGCCGTGACCGGGCAGTACGAAGAAGATTGAGCCAGCCAACCAGATGGAAAGGCCGTATGAGGGCCGCTTGAATAAGCTGAGCCGAAGGGGGAGAACAGTGTGATCTACGTTCTGGAGGACGATGCAAGCATCCGAAAGCTAGTGGTGTATACGCTGAACAGCCAGGGAATGGAGGCAGAGGGCTTTGAACGCCCCTCCCGCTTTTGGAGTGCACTGGAGGGGAAAAAGCCCGACCTGGTTTTGCTGGACATCATGCTGCCTGAGGAGGACGGCCTTCAGATTTTGAAGCGCCTCCGGGCCGACCCCAATACCCGGAAGCTGCCCGTGTTGATGCTGACGGCCAAGGGAACCGAGTACGACAAGGTGCTGGGTTTGGACCAGGGGGCGGACGACTACATGACAAAGCCGTTCGGCATGATGGAGCTGATCGCCCGCATCCGCACAGCCCTGCGCCATGCGGGGCGGAGCTTGGACGAGGGGAAGCACTATCGGGTAGGCAGCTTATTTGTGGATCCCGGGCGGCATATTGTTCGGGACGGAGACCGGGAGGTCACACTGACGCTGAAGGAGTTCCAGGTGCTGTGTTTGCTGTTGGAACGGAGAGGAACGGTATTTACTCGGGACCAGCTGCTGAACAACATCTGGGGCTATGAATTTGACGGCGCCAGCCGCACGGTGGACGTGCATATCCGGACCCTGCGGCAGAAGCTGGGGGATTCCGGCGGCTGCATTGAAACGGTGCGGGGGATTGGGTATAAGATCGCCGGGGAGTGAGCCGGATCATGTTGCGTTTGTGAACGTGACGGGGCAGAGAAGAATGCCGCCGCGTTCGGCGGCTGTGGTTCCTTAGCCCACGCCGGCAAAGGAACCAGCCCCGCAGGGTGAAAGTCATCGCTGCCTCTCGTTGATTTTCCCAGCCACAAAAATTCACCCATCAAACGGGATAAGGAGTCTGATATGACAGCGAAAATATTTCGCAACTCCATGGCGGTGGGGATTTCAGTATTCCTGCTGTCGGTTGCGCTGTTTCTGGGCGTACTATATCAATATTTTGGAAACCAGCTGACCCATGAGTTGGAGAACGAAGCGAGGCTGGTTGCCGCAGGCGTGGAGACCAAGGGGATGGAATATCTGCGTGGCGTGGACTCCACCAGCCGGATTACCTGGGTGGACAAAGACGGCACCGTGCTCTATGACAGCGTGGCTGATCCGGTCAAGATGGAAAACCACGCCGACCGGAAGGAAATCCAAGAGGCCATGCGGGGAGGGCAGGGGACTGCGGTGCGGTACTCCGCGACCCTGTCGGAAAAGACCTTTTATGCGGCGCTTCGGCTCAGTGATGGCACGGTGATTCGCCTGGCCAGCTCGCAGTACACCATTTGGGTGCTGCTGCTGTCTATGGTACAGCCGCTTCTGGTGATCCTGGTGGTTACCTTGATTTTGGCAGCGGTGCTCGCCTCCCGGCTGTCCAAGAGGATCATCCGACCAATTCTCAGCCTGGACTTAGAGCACCCGGAAAACTGCGAAATTTACGATGAACTGGCCCCGCTGTTGACCCGCATCCGCCGGCAGAACGACACCATTCGCAAGCAGATCGATCTTCTGCGCCAGCGCCAGGGGGAATTTGCGGCTTTGACGGAGAATATGTCCGAGGGGTTTGTGCTGCTGGACCGGAATGGACACGTGCTGTCCTATAACTCGGGGGCGCTGCGTCTGCTGGGGGCGTTTGCTCCTGCGGAGGAGGCCAACGTGCTGGTGCTGGATCGAAGCGATGCCTTCCGCCGGGTGGTGGAGCAGGCACTATCCGGCTGCCGCAGCCAGGGACGGCTGGAACGGGGCGGGCGCTGTGTGCAGTTGCTGGCAGACCCCGTGTCCCGGGAACAGCAGGTGGACGGTGCGGTGCTGGTGCTGGTGGATGTCACCGAGCGGGAGCAGGGAGAGAAAATGCGCCGGGAGTTCACGGCCAACGTCTCCCACGAGCTGAAGACTCCCCTGACCGCCATTTCGGGAATGGCGGAGATTATCAAAAACGGAATGGTGGAGCCGGAGGACATTGCAGGCTTTGCCGGCGATATCTACAAGGAGAGTCAGCGACTGATTGCTCTGGTGGAAGACATCATTCACCTGTCCCGCTTGGACGAGGGGGGGCCTTCCCTTCATCGGGAGCCTGTGGATCTGCTGGAGCTGGTTCGGAATGTGGCCAAACGGGCCGAACCTTTGGCGAAACAGGCTGGGGTAACCATGGCGGTAGCCGGAGCGCCCTTCTTTGTTCAGGGGGTGCCGGCGATACTGGACGAAATGATTTTCAATCTGTGTGACACTGCCATGAAATATAACCGGCCTGGGGGAACGGTTACCCTGTCTGTGTCTCAGAAAGAGCACGGGGGAGAGGTGACGGTCACCGACACCGGCATCGGTATTCCGCTACAGGACCAGGAACGGGTGTTTGAACGGTTTTACCGGGTGGACAAGAGCCACTCAAAGGAGATCGGAGGCACTGGGCTGGGGCTGTCCATTGTCAAGCATGGGGCTGCCCTTCACGATGCCCGCGTGGAGCTGGAAAGCGTCTTGGGGCAGGGGACCACAGTGCGGCTGACCTTTCCGGGTACTTGAACATAAAACAGATCCCTTCCATGCGAGACGTTGAACTGCCATGGAGGGGATCCTTTTTATTTGGAAAAGGGAGCGATCAAGCGAAAAAAGAAGCTTTTTCTGGCAGGGCGGCTGTAAGGTCAGTTCTCTTTTGAAGAAAGACTGTTCACTTGAAAAAATGGGTAAAATAAATAAAAAGAAAAGAACTTTTTCTTTTATATTGTAATGAATGACTAAATGTGATAAAATAATGACAGCGATACCTAGGTAGCTCGAACAGACAGGAGGATTCATTATGAACGCGACATTGATTTATCACAAAGCAAATCCGCGTCTTTCGGTTTCGGTCTACTCCGGCCACTTTGCCACCCGCCATTCCCACAATAGCCACTACATTGATATTACAAATATGAAGCATGAACACACCATGGCACGGGAGGCGGCCATTACCCTGGCACAGCGGTATGCCTATGACAAGGGTGTGGACACGATTGTCTGTCTGGACGGAAGCGAGGTGATCGGTGCCTTCCTGGCCCGCCACCTGGCTCAAAAAGACGTATTTGCGGTGAACAGCAACAAAAATATCAACGTGATTACGCCCGAGTACGATTCCAACGGCCTGCTGATTTTTCGGGACAACCTGATCCCAATGGTGGCAGAAAAGGATGTGCTTTTTCTAATTTCCACGGTAAACTCGGGCAAGACAGCGCGCCGCGCCCTGGAGTGTGTCGAATATTACGGAGGACGGGTACAGGGTATTGCGGCTGTATTCAGTACACAGGAGGCCGTGGATGGTACCCCGGTGTACAGTTTATTCACCCCGGAAGATATCCCGGGGTATTCAACCAACGCCCTGAAAACATGCCCGATGTGTGCCAAGGGGCTGAAGATCGACGCGCTGTCCAACAGCTACGGATTTTCTCTTCTGTAACAAAAAACAATTCAGTCGGCCCGCTTTCTTTCGAGAGGCGGGCCGGCCGTTGTCTGTCGAAAAAAATGCAAAGGCTGCTTTCTCAATCGGGCTGCGGCTTGCCGGGCGCGTATGCCGCTTGGAGAAATGATGGAATGGTTTGCCCCGTGCGCGGCGTGACCAAGGTAAGGCTGTTTGACGGGCCGGCTTGATGCGTGAATTCGGGGATAAAAATGTATGAAATTTTGCATTATAATGAATAATATTCAATATAACGGAAAACTATACGGAAAAATTTCAAATATTTATGGATAATCATGCAAAACGATGCTTGCATTTTTCGTGAAAACGTGGTAAACTGTCTCCACTGACCAAGGGTGGAAGCGTCGGAACGGGCCGGACAGGCTGGTTTTGGCCTGTCCGGCCCAGTGATTTATGGAGGAATGGAACCATGTCTGAAATCAAAAAAGTTGTGCTTGCCTATTCCGGCGGCCTGGATACATCCATCATCATTCCCTGGCTGAAAGAGAATTACAACAATCCGGAAATCATTGCCGTTTCGGCCGACGTGGGCCAGGGCAGTGAGCTGGAGGGTCTGGAAGAGAAGGCTATCAAAACCGGCGCTTCCAAGCTGTATATCGAGGATCTGACCGACGAGATGGTGGACGAGGTGATTATCCCGTCCATGATGATGGGCGCCAAGTACGAGGACTATCTGCTGGGCACCGCCTTTGCTCGGCCCGTTATTGCCAAGCGGCTGGTGGAGATTGCCAAGAAGGAAGGGGCCGACGCCGTTTGCCACGGCTGTACCGGAAAGGGCAACGATCAGGTTCGGTTTGAACTGGCCATCAAGCGCTTCGCACCCGAGATGAAGATCATCGCGCCCTGGCGCGAGTGGGATATCAAGGGCCGTGACGAGGAGATCGACTATGCCGAGGCCCACAATGTGCCCCTGAAGATTTCCCGGGAGACCAACTACTCCAAGGACAAGAACCTATGGCACCTGTCCCATGAGGGACTGGATCTGGAGGATCCCGCCAATGAACCCATGTACGACAAACCAGGCTTCCTGGAGATGAGCGTTTCCCCGGCCATGGCCCCAGACAAGGCTGCTTATGTGACGCTGGACTTTGAACAGGGCCGCCCGGTTGCCGTCGACGGACAGAATATGAAAGCCAGCGACATCATCCGCAAGCTGAATCAGCTGGGCGGGGACAACGGCATCGGCCTGCTGGACATCGTGGAAAACCGGCTGGTTGGAATGAAGGACCGCGGCGTTTACGAGACCCCGGGCGGCACCATTCTTTACCGCGCCCACGAGGTGCTGGAGATGATCACCATCGACAAGGATACCAAGCACATGAAGCAGAAGTTGGCCGTGGACTTTGCTGACCTGGTGTACAACGGCAAGTGGTTCACCCCGCTGCGGGAGGCTCTTCAGGCATTCGGGGTGGAGACCCAGAAGCACGTCACGGGCACGGTCAAGCTGAAGCTGTATAAGGGCAATGTCATTACCGCCGGGGTTACCTCTCCCGAGTCTTTGTACTCTGAAAACCTGGTCACCTTCGAGGAGAGCGACTACAACCAGGACGACGCCACCGGATTTATCAATCTGTGGGGCCTGCCCGACACGGTTCAGGCACTGCGGGAGCAGGGAAAGCTGAAATAAGAAGCGCCCGAACCATTGCGAACAGGCGAGGCGTGACAGGGAAGATAGGAGATGACGAGGCACTCCCCAACACCTCCCATCTCCTATCTTCAATAAAAGCGAGGTAATTGTTTATGAAGTTATGGGCAGGCCGGTTTCAGAAAGAGACCGACACGTTGGTCAACGATTTTAATTCCTCCATTGGGTTTGACGCCCGGCTGTATAAGCAGGACATCACCGGCTCCATTGCCCATGCCGAAATGCTGGGCAAACAGGGCATCATTGAGGAGCACGAGGCCGAGAAGATCATCGCCGGACTGAAGGCTATTCTGGCCGACATCGAGGACGGCAAGGTGGAGTTCTCTCTGGATAACGAGGACATCCACATGAACATCGAGGCTATGCTTACCCAGCGTATCGGCGATGCGGGCAAGCGCCTTCACACCGCCCGCAGCCGGAACGACCAAGTGGCGGTGGATACCCGTCTATATGTGAAGGAAGAGATTCCGGTTCTCATTGGGCAGGTGCTGGATCTGGAACAGGTGCTGGTCAAGAAGGCAAAGGCCAACCTGGATACTGTGATGCCGGGCTATACCCATCTTCAGCGGGCCCAGCCCACTACCTTCGCCCACTATATGATGGCCTACGCCAACATGTTCAAGCGGGATGTGACCCGGCTGGAGGACTGTCGGGCCCGTCTGGACGAGTGCCCTCTGGGGGCGGGCGCTCTGGCCACCTCTACCTACCCCGTGGACCGCTTTGCCACAGCCCAAAGCCTTGGCTTTGGAAAGCCAACTGACAACTCAATGGACTCCGTGTCCGACCGGGACTATGCAATCGAACTGCTGTCTGCCCTGTCCATTTTGATGATGCACCTGTCCCGATTTTCCGAAGAGATCGTGCTGTGGTGCTCCTGGGAGTTTAAGTATGTGGATCTGGACGACGCGTATTCCACCGGCTCCTCCATCATGCCCCAAAAAAAGAACCCCGACGTGGCCGAGCTGGTCCGGGGCAAGACGGGTCGGGTGTACGGTTCTCTGGTCACTCTGTTGACGATGATGAAATCCCTGCCTCTGGCCTATAACAAGGATATGCAGGAGGACAAGGAGGCGCTGTTTGACGCCATTGATACGGTCGAACTGTGCCTGCCTGTCTTCGGCGCCATGGTGGATACCCTGGCGGTCCGGCCCAAGAATATGGCCAAGGCAGCGGCCGGCGGCTTTATCAATGCCACTGACTGTGCCGATTACCTGACCAAGAAGGGGCTGCCCTTCCGGGAAGCCTATATGAT
>JAYFPV010000118.1:0-8993 GCA_034927465.1 Lawsonibacter sp. | reverse complement strand
TGTTCTTCGTGGACTCAACTCCTTCGGCCGCACCCTGCGCGGCAGCGCGGATCACCGCGGCAAGATTGCCGCCTTGTTCAACGGCTGCGGCGGCTCGTTTCGCCGCAGGATCTACCGCATCAAGCACCGTCCGGTCTCCCGGCTGGCACTTACCGCGCTTTTGAATGCCGGCGGCAAATGCGGTCAGGTACGCGCTCAACTCGGCGGGGCCGATTTCGCGCTTTCCCTTCAGTTCTTTGCCACCCTCCATGATCCCGCTAGACATCAGGGTACCCATGGTAGAAGGGACAACACTGGCCATTTTCATGCCCGCCTTCATGAGGGTCTTGCCCATGTCGTCAGGCTCGGTATTTTCCCGAATCAGATCCGGAAGTGCTCCGAACCCCTTCGCCATGGTCAGGCCAAGATCGCCGTCACCCATCCGGGCGTCCATCTCGCACAGTTCATCCCTCTTTTCGGCAAATATGGCAGCCACACCTTCGAACAGCTCCGGCAACTTTTCTATTGTTACTTGGTCCAATCAAACTTCCTTCTTTCTTGTCCGGGATTAGACCTGTGTGTAAAACGGTGTGTGCACAGGCAGATTTATCTGGGCTTTCATCTCGTCGTCGGCCATTTTGCAGATCGAGATGGATGCGCCGGCCATTTCCATACTAGTGGCAAATTCGCCGACAAACGTACGATAAATTTTGATACCGCGCTCCTCCAGAATTTTCCGCACACTTCCAGACAGAATATACAGTTCCTCGATGCTAGTGGCGCCCAGGCCGTTGATCAACACACAAACTTCTTCACTGGCAGCCACCGGCATATCGTTCAAAAGCGTATCCACGGACTCCTTGGCAAGGTCGTCGGCGGTTTTGACAGGTCCCGTCCAAACACCCGGCTCGCCATGGATGCCCATGCCCATTGCCATTTCGTTCTCGCCCAGCGTGAAGTTGGAATGACCGACTTCGGGAATGATGCAGGGAGTCAGGGCAAACCCAACCGTCCGCGTGTTATCCTTGGCCTTTTGGGCCGAGACCAACACTTCGTCTAGCGTTCCCATTGCCGCCGCCTTGGCTCCGGCGCATTTGTACATAAAAAAGATACCGGCCACACCCCGGCGGGAATCTGGATTCGCGTTGGAATTCACATCGTCCGCGCCTACGATGGAGCGGGTCTTGATGTCGTCCATTTCGCACATTTCTGCGGCCATGTCGAAGTTCATAATGTCTCCGGTGTAATTCCCATATAGATAAAGAATGCCGGATCCGGCCTCCACCTCTTTTGACACGTTGTAAATCTGTTCAGCGGAGGGAGACTGGAACACGCCGCCCACACCGCATCCATCCAACAGACCAGCGCCCACATAGCCGAGGAACAGTGGCAAGTGTCCCGTGCCGCCTCCGGTTATGATGGCGACCTTGCTGGGTTTCTTCTGTGCGGCGCAATAACAGCGCAAATCATTGCCAACATACTTCACCTGATCGGGATGAGCCGCATAAATTGCCTGGAGCATATCGTCCGTATAGGTTTCGGGTGAATTGATAATCTTTTTCATGTTGTCGTCCCCTTTCACTCGCGTACTATGTTCAAAACCGGATGGTCACCAGCGGTTGAATCCCCGCAGCACGAGAATCTGACTGTTCATGCCTATGCTCAGATCACTGGCCAGATACAAAGCGCCGTCGGCCAGAGTTTCGGTACTAAACACGTCGCCGCCCGCCTGAAGGATAAATTCACGCCGCTCCGACTTTTGGAAGAGCTCGGTATCCACGGGGCCGGGGCAGATGGCATTGATGCGGATGCTGCGCTCCACCTTTCGAATTTCATCCCCCAGCGCTTGGGTAAAGCAGACTAGGGCAGCCTTGCTTGCAGAGTATGCCACACTGCCGGGCAGTCCACGCAGCGCCGCGCCGCTGCCAATGTTAATGATGTTGCCGGACTTCTGCTCCATCATGTGGGGCAGAACCGCTTTGGTCACCAGCATCGCGCTGCGCATGTTCGTGGTCATGATCTCGTCGAACACCTCTACCGGCATGGAAAGAAACGGCATTTCCTTACTAATCCCGGCATTGTTCACCAAAATATCAATGCGGCCATATGCTTGCAGGACTTCCAGCACCATATGTTCCACCTGCGCTTGGTCGGTGACGTCGGCAATGACGCAAAAGGCCTGACCACCGGCGGCAGTGATCTCCTGCTCCACCAGATGTAGGGCATCTGGATTGCGGCCGGCCAGGACGGATATTGCGCCCTGCTCGGAAAACTTCAGTGCAATTCCCTTGCCGATCCCGCGCGCAGCGCCGGTAATCAACGTGACTTTGCCTTGAAGCAGATTGTTCATATCCATCGCTTACTCCTGATTGACCCAGAATTTTGGGCTACGGCCGGCCAGCGCGTCAATGACGTTTTGTGCGGCGACCATGCTGACACGGTGATAGGCTTGCCGACTTTCGGCACCCGTGTGGGGCGTGAGCACGATATTTTCACACTGGAGAATCGAAGCGGTTGCCGGAAGCGGCTCGATCTCGAAGGCATCCAAAGCGGCACCGGCAAGCTTCCCAGACTGCAAAGCATAGGCCAGCGCGTCCAAATCCACCAAAGCGCCGCGGGCCGCGTTAATTAGGAAGGCACCGTCCTTCATCCGCGCGATGGTTTCGGCATCAAAGAGATGATAGTTCTCCTCGGTGGCGGGGGCATGGAGGCTGACAATGTCACAGGTTCGAATGATTTCATCCTGATTGACCAACTCAACCCCAAGCTCACGAGCAGCCGCTTCGTTTGGGTACAGATCATAAGCCTTTATGGTTACGTCGAACACAGACAGTTTTTTCGCAACCAGCCGCGCAATGGCACCAAACCCCAACAGGCCAACGGTTTTTCCACACAACTCTTCACCCAAATATCTGGGCCAAGTACTCTTTTCCATTGCTTTATGCAGTGGGATAATGCCGCGCAGGACATCAATCATGAAGCCTACAGTCAGCTCTGCCACCGCGTTTGAGTTTTGGCCTGGGCAGTTGCAGGCTTTGACGCCGTATTTCGAGGCATCTTTCAGGTTAATATTGTCCACACCGACGCCAAATTTACAGACACATTTCAACTTGGGAGCAATTTTGAACACACTTTCATCATAAACGTCCATGCCGATGATGGCGGCGTCAATTTCCGGAATAATGCTGACAAGTTCCTCGTAGCGATAGGCCGGGAAGGAGCGGGAGGGGTCAAAAATGACCTCGTGTCCGTTCGACTCCAGAAGCCGCCAAGCCTCCTTACACAAAACATCAAAATGAGAGGCAGAGACCAATACTTTTCCCATAGCGTTTCCTTTCTCAAAACGGCACTTTATTGATTTGCACTGGAAGCGGCGGCGGATTGTTTATCTTCGTTCGCACTCAGCTGCCAGGCCAGGGAGCAGTCCTGCACAGCAAACTTTCCTCCGCTGATCTCAATGTCGAAGCCCGTCATATATGCGGCGGCGTCAGAAGCAAAAAATACAATCGGTTTTGCCAAATCTTCTGGACGGCCGAGTCGTCTCAAAGCAATATCGTTGGTGAATTTCTCTTTATACTGTGCGACCATGCGTTCACTGATGGGAGTGACGATCATACCCGGAATGTAACCTAAAACTCGAATTCCGTAGGGGGCCAGTGCTGCTGCGGTGGATTTTGTCATGTTGGATACGGCTGCCTTCGTGGCAGCGTAGAGCACGCCGTTGGCGTGTGGGATTTTTGCACAGAAGCTGGAGGCATTGATAATAACGCCGCTGTTCTGCGGCATCATGCAGGCTGCGGCAATCTGTGTGCACTCAAACACGGCCTTTAAATTAATGGAACAGATGGTTTCCCAGTCCTCAGAGGTAAACTGCATAAACGGCTTGTCAATGGCAACGCCGGCATTATTGATCCATACATCCAGCGAACCGAACCGCTCCTGTACACGCTGAGCGTAGCTACGCACATGGCCCGCCTGCGTCACGTCGCAGCTTTCACAGAAAACCTCGTACCCTTCGCGCTGCATTTCGTCGTGGAAACGTTCCAACGGAGCCAGTCGGCGACCGAGAATGGCCACATTTGCGCCTTCGTGCAGAAATTCGACGGCGGTTGCTCGTCCGATTCCCGTTGCTCCGCCGGTGATCACCACGGTTTTATGGTTGAGATTCAGTTCCACGGGCCGTGCTCCTTCCGTTTTTGTCTATGGCTTAGAGGAAGATGTGACGCCCGGCACTCAGCCGGGCGCCACATACATTTGACTATACAGATTTTGATCTGAATTAATAATTAAATGTAGTCTTCACGTCGTTGATGATCTTGGCATACGCTTCGTTGCTCATATATTTTTCATTGATCATCTTGCTGGCGCTCAGATAAAAGTCATCCATTGCCAGATCACTCTGCTCAACAAACTTCACACCGGCATCCTTCATGGTCTTCTCAGCGGTCTGTTGGAACTTCAGGATTTCCTCGTGATAGTAGTTGCCCAGGTATTTCTCCATCAAACCTTCCAACAGAGCTTTATAGTCCTGCGGAAGCACGTCCCAAGTTTCGGTGTTGGTGTAGTAACCGGAGACCAGATAGCAGTGCTCGGTGCGGTAGAAGGTATCCAGAACCTCATAGAACTTGCCGTCGACAGTGTTGGCAACGGGGTTGTCCTGGCCCTGAACGACGCCGGTCTGCAGCGCGGTGTACAGCTCGGTATAGGCGATGGGCACGGGGGTGGCGCCCAAGCTGGAGATGACGTCCTGCCAGACATTGGCCTGCATAGAACGGATCTTTACGCCCTTGGCGGCCAAGTCGGCGGGGCTGCTAATCTGGTCGACGCCTTTTGTGGACAGACATCTGGAACCAGTGCAGTTAAAGCCCAGAGTGACCAGGTTTGCGGTCTGCTCCAGCTGCTTGTAAAGATCAAAAGCCGTCTGGTTGGAGGACAGATAGTTCAGCTCGTCCAGCTCGCTGTGGAACAGATAAGGCAGTGCGAACACACCGAAGGTGTCAACATAGGTGGGCATAACCGTGACGTTGGAGGTGACAAACTGGGCGGTATTGTTGCGAACCAGCTCAACGGCATCCGCCTCGCTGCCAAGCTCGGAGTTGAAGTAGATATCCCAGGTAAAATTGCCGTTGGTGCTCTTGGACAGCTCGTCAGCAATCTTCTGAAGTGCCTGGGACTGAGGGTTAGACTCCTGCAGGCAGGCAGCAATGGTCCATGTAATCTTATCCGTCGAGGTAATGCTTGCATTCAAGTCTGCCGCAGGATCGCCGTCGCGATAGACAACCATACCCGGATACTGGTCACCAGTGCTTGCGCTGGAGGAAGCAGCCGAAGAAGAGGAAGCGGCCGAAGAAGAGGCACCGGAGGATGCAGCTGCGCTGCCGGAGGAGGATTTGCTGGAATCTGCGGGCTTGTTGGAACTGCCGCATGCGGCCAGAGACAGGGCCATCGCGGATGCCAGAATCAGTGCAAAAAATCTTTTCATTTTGGTTCTCCTTTCAGATATATTTAACGCACATTGGCACGTTAAATTGAATGTAATAGGCGCTGTCGGTCAGACAGCATAGCCAAACAAGCGCGGAATGGTCAGAGTAATGGGTTCAATGAATGTGACAGCCAGCAGCGCGATGAGCATAGGCAGCAGCCAAGGTACAACATACTTCACCACTTTGTTGAAGGGCACGCCAGTCGTGCCGCTGAGCATGAACAAGGACTGACCATATGGGGGAGTCATCAATCCGATCATCAAGTTTAAGACGACCACAACGCCCAAATGAATTTCGCTGATGCCAACCTGCTGTACCAGCGGCTGGAAGATGGGAACCAGCAGCATGATGGTAGGTGTGGAATCTAAGATCATCCCGAACAACAGCAGAATTAAATCAATGATCAGCAGAACAACCCATTTATTGTCTGTAATGGACAGGATACCGGAGAGCATTTTCTTACCCAAATGCTCAAACTGGAGCACCCAGCCAAACAAGGAAGCGGAGGAGACGATGGCCAGCGCGGGAACAATGCCGGAAACAGTTTGGTCAATGACGCAGAGAAGATCACGTACCGGCATGTCGCGATAGATGAAACAGACAACAATGATGCAGTAGGAAATTGCCACGCAGGAGGCTTCGGTTGGCGTAAAGTAACCGGACATAATGCCGCCCATAATGATGACAGGCAGCATCAAGGCGAAGAAGCTTTTCCGGAAACACACGCCTACTTCGCGTAAAGTAGCCCGCTTATGAACGCGATAACCGCGCTTTTTTGCGACAACGAAAACGGCAATGCACAAAATTAGACCGATGGCAACACCGGGGCCAATGCCTGCCATGAACAATGTGCCGACTGACACAGACGCGGCGGAGCCGTATACCACCATGGGAATGGACGGGGGAACGATTGGGCCCATGGTGGCGGAGGCTGCCGTGATGCCGAAAATGGTGTCGTCATCATAGCCCTCGTCGCGCATCGCCTTAATCTCAACGTTCCCCAAGCCACCCACATCAGCCAGGGCAGATCCGGACATGCCTGAGAACAGGAACGACGCCAGAACATTTACATAAGCCAGTCCGCCGGGCAGATGGCCCAGCTGAGCACGGCAGAAGTTGAAAATACGGTCTGTGATACCGCCTACATTCATGACAATGCCGGCTGCCATGAACATGGGGATGGCCAGAAGAACAAAGCTGTCCAGGCTGCCATACATCTTGGCCATAATCGCCATGTTGCTGATGTTGCCGTGAATAAAACAATAGGCGATGCCGCTGGAAAGCAGTGCCATATAGATGGGAGCACCGCAAAACAGAAAGCCGACAAATACGACTAAGTAGATCCAAAATGCCAAGCTCATGGTTTATACACCTCCTTGATTGCTGCCGATAGAAGTAAAATTCGGAATGTGCTCTTTGACCATTTTTTGAATGGTCCGGAAAACATTAAGGCAAGCGCTCAGGGGGATGACAAAGGCCACCAGACCTTTATTCAGCTGCAAAGCGTAGGTCAGGGAGGAGGCGCTGTAGCCTACATACTGGAAGCCATAGAAGCCGATCAAGATAAAAACGACAATAGCGATCATGTCCCAGAAGAGTGTAACGCCCGCTGAAAACTTGGGACCGAATTTGTCAACTAAAATGGTCACTCGGATATGTTTGTCATATTTCGTGCCAAAGGACAACCCGAAAAAGATCATCCAGACAAACGTGAGCCGGGACGCTTCTTCGGTCCAAGAAAGGGGGCTTCCCATCGTACGTGTGAGGATCCCGAGCAGCACGACGATGAACATCATGACAAACAGAATGCCCATACAAACGCGCTCAAAATGGGCATCAAATGCTTTCAAAACTTTCTTCAAAACAATACCTCCTTGCAGATGCAATTTTTAAGAACAACGATTCACGATCAGGGGCACAGCCTCCTTTTTGCAGTGGTTCACGCGCAGTTTGCCAAAGGCAAACCGATCCGGGGTTAATGTAAAGAAACTGGTTTCTGGCGGTACGTAAATGTTGGCATGAACGCTGGTGGACCCAAAGTTCACAAGTTCCAATATCGAGACGCTCATTTACACGGATTTGTAATCCGAAAACAGGGTTTAGCCTAAAAGACATTGCACATTCTGTCTAACGTCGAGCCTATCTTACTATGCACGATTCGTGAAAGTCAACATGTTCTGTTCGGTTTGGAAATAGTTTGTCTGCATGCATAAAAATCAGGGTAAATTTGCGTGCAATTTCACTATTGAAAAATCTATTTCATATATGATATAACAATAGATACATAGTGCCAAATAGTATCCATGGTAAACTCAATCATCTGTGTGTGAGTGAATACCATTTTTGGATATTTTTGAAGGAGAGACGGAATGGACCCACAAAACACCACGGTACCCGCATTGGAGCGGGCGTTAAATATTTTGGAATATCTTTCCACTTCAGAGCAGCCTGTTTCACTCAAGACACTCTCAGGAGAACTTAACATTCCGACGGCATCAGCCTTTCGTCTTATGAAGAATCTGACAAACCGTGGGTATGTTGTCGAGCATACTGGAGGGCAGGTAACCTATGCGTTGGGAGAGCAGGTCACGATGTTGGCCATGGCGGGGCAGCGGGGAAATTCGCTGTGGGCCAAAGCTGTGCCACTGATGCGTACCTTGTCCAATTCGCTTGGACAGACTTCGCAGCTTGCAGTGATGAAGCAAGGAACGCTGATGTATATTGGACAGCGGCTGCCTGATGAACCAAATAAGGTAAACGTACTGGCTCCGCTGTACACTCCGCTCAACATTCACACCAGTGCAGGCGGGAAGGTGCTCTTTTCTTATCTCAATGAAAAAGAGCAAATTAAGTGTCTCAAAAGCATGTCATTCCAGCAGGCTACCCCGAAAACCATTACGGATCCCATCAAATTTCGGGAAATGGCTGCCTGCGTTCGGGCGCAGGGATATGGGCTGGACGACGAGGAGTATGCAATCGGGATTGGCTGTCTGGCCGTTCCAGTTTTTCAGCAGGACCAGTGTATCGCCGCACTTGGAATAACGGGATCCATTACGGCTTACCACGATCAAGAGGAAGCGGCCAGAATGCTGAGGGCACTTCAAAAAAGTGCGGAAGCATTGTCTCGTACACTGGCTTTTTGTTAAGTGAATTGGTCTGCGACAAGGGGGAAAAGGACCTGACTTTTCGGATTTTTCTGTGGATGATAAAAGACATCCCGCGGATTTCGTTTGGGCAAGAGCCTGCGCACCGCGAGAGATATAAAATCTGATAAAAGAAATGGAGGAGGGTTCAATGCTGATAAGACCGAGGATACTTGTAGTTGGAAGTTATATGATGGACCTCATCGCTTCAGCACCGCGGGTGCCGAATATGGGGGAGACGGTGGTTGGGACCTCATTCCGAACGGCACCGGGTGGCAAGGGGGCAAACCAAGCGGTGCAATGCGCGCGGCTTGGAGCGTTGGTGTCAATGGTGGGATGTGTGGGAGACGACGCGTTTGGGCGGGAAATGCTGGCGTCATCCACCGCG
>JAYFPV010000050.1:0-8517 GCA_034927465.1 Lawsonibacter sp. | reverse complement strand
ATCTGGTCAAGATCTCCCCGAATGCCGTACCTCCGGTGTGCAAGATCATGGATTACGGTAAATATCGGTTCGAGCAGACCAAGCGTGAGAAGGAAGCCCGCAAAAATCAGCGCGTGGTGGAGATTAAAGAGGTCCGGATGTCTCCCGGCATTGATATCAACGACTTCAATGTCAAGCTGAGAAATGCCCTCAAGTTTTTGTCCGAAGGAAACCGCTGCAAGGTCACCGTTCGGTTTCGCGGCCGTGAGATGGCCCACACCAACATCGGCCACGACCTGCTGCTGAAGTTTACCGAGGCATGCGGCGAGGCCGCCGTTATGGACAAGAGCCCCAAACTGGAGGGACGCCATATGTCCATCTTTTTGTCCCCCAAGCCCGCAAAAGAAACGAAACAGTAAGTAAAGGAGTTCTCTGTTATGCCGAAGATCAAAATTAAGACTCACAGCGGCGCCAAAAAGCGTTTTTCTCTCACCAAAACCGGCAAGGTCAAGCGCTCTATGACCAAAAAGCGCCACCTGCTCAATGGCCACGGCAAGACCACCAAGCTGAAGCGGGCTCTGCGTGGTACCACTTATGCCGACAAGACCAACGAAGCCGCCGTTAAGCGCATGATCCTGTACAAGTAAGAAGAGGGAGGGAACGAACAATGGCAAGAGTAAAAGGCGCGATGATGACGCGCAAGAGAAGAAATAAAATCCTCAAGCTGGCCAAGGGCTACTGGGGTTCCAAGTCCAAGCACTATAAGATGGCCAATCAGGCCGTCATGAAGTCCGGCGTTTATGCCTACACCGGGCGTAAGCTGAAGAAACGCGACTTCCGCCAGCTGTGGATCACCCGTATCAGCGCTGCGTGCAAGCTGAACAACATGAATTATTCCACCTTCATGAACGGGCTGAAAAAGTCCGGCATTGTCATCAATCGCAAGATGCTGGCCGAGCTGGCAGTCAACGACAAGGCTGCCTTTATTCAGCTGACCGACACCGCGAAGAAGGCCCTGGCCTAATCAAATACCTTGTGAAATGTCCTGCAATTCAAAGGGTTTCCACCCCAGAAAACAGTGTTAACCCGATGGGGCTCCGACACGATAGACAAAAGAAGCAGATGCCCTCTTCTGAGTGAGCAGCTGCTTCTTTTTTTGCAGTTTTCAGAAAATCCAGGACATTTTTTCTTGTCTTTGGCTCAGCCGACTGGAAAAGGAATTGTAATTTTCCAAAATTTCTTGTATCATAGGCTCTGAAAGGAAGTGAGGCTTTTGCGGATCATGGCCATCGACTATGGAGATGCCCACACCGGGGTTGCTCTCTCAGACCCCACGGGATTTTTAACTGGAACCGCCGCCACCATCCACAGCCGAAAGGCCGATGTGGTTTTGGAGGAGCTGGCCCGGCTGGTCAAGGAGCACGGGGTGGACGAGCTGGTCATGGGCTTTCCTCGGAACATGGACGGCACCGAAGGCCCCCGGGCCGAACTGTATCGAGCCTTTTCCGCCAGGGTAGAGGAGGCCACTGGCCTGAAGCCCATTTTGTGGGACGAGCGGAGAACGACGGTGGATGCCCACCGCATCCTGCAGGAGTCCGGCAAAAATGCCAAGAAGCGAAAGAAGACAGTGGATGCCGTGGCTGCCTCTCTCATTCTGGAGGGATATCTGACCTTTAAGCGGCTGCGGGGTTGATCGTAAACCCCGTGCGGTCAAAACAGGAGGAATGTTTATGTTAGGAGTTAACGTCACTTACACCATGAAGCCGGGAAAGCGGGCCAACTTTCTCTCTGAAATCGCTGCCTGCGGCGCGCAGGAGGCGGTCCGAAAGGAACCCGGCTGCATTCAATACGACTATTTTCTCTCAGCAGAGGACCCCGATAAGCTGTTTCTGCTGGAGAAGTGGGCCGACCGGGAGGCGCAGGCGGTTCACATGAACCAACCTCATATGGCGCAGATCGCGAACATTAAGGAGCGCTATACCCTTGACACCGCGCTGGATTTTTATCAACTCTGATCTTTTGTTGCAATAAAAGAGAAATCACAGGGAGGAATTCTTACTTATGGAACTTAAAACCGTGTGGGCCGTTTATTTCAGCGGCACCGGCACGACTCAGAAGGTGATCACGACTCTGGCAAAAGCTGTTTCCCAGTCTCTGCACGCAGACTATCATGAATTTCCCTTCAATCTCCCTGCTGCCCGTGAAAAGGAGCTTTCCTTTGCTCCCAACGATCTGGTGGTGCTGGGCATCCCCGTATATGCCGGTCGGGTGCCAAATTTGCTGCTCCCCTACCTTCGGGACCTGGTCCACGGAAATGGCGCTTTGGCCGTCCCCGTGGTGTTGTACGGAAATCGGAATTTTGACGACGGCTTGATCGAGCTGCGCAATGTGATGCGGGACAACGGCTTTCATCCCATTTCCGCCGGCGCCTTTGTGGGCGAGCACGCATTTTCCCGTATTTTGGGTGCAGGCCGCCCCGATGCCCAGGACATGGCTCTCGTTCAAACCTTGGCCGACCGAACGATCGACAAAATTACCGCGCTGACCGCCGCCCCAACCGAGGCAGTGGCGGTGGAGGGCTGCGACCCCATTCGCCCCTATTACACGCCCCGGGACCGCAACGGCAGCCCCATTGTGGATTTTTTAAAGGCCAAGCCCAAGACCGACCCGGACAAATGTGTCAAGTGCGGCCTGTGCGCCCGCATCTGTCCCATGGGGGCCATCGACCCCAACGACGTATCCAGCGTGATTGGCAAGTGCATCAAGTGCTGCGCCTGTGTAAAACAATGCCCCACGGGCGCCAAATATTTCGACCACGAGGGGTATCTGTACCATCAGCACGAGCTGGAGGACATGTACGGCGGCCGCCGGGCGGAAAGCAAGATTTTTGGTTGAACCATGCAATATAAGGAGCGCTGCAGAACAAAGATTCTGCAGCGTTTTTTGTTATCGCTCCATATTCCAAATTACCGCGCTGTATGGGGCCAGCACACTTCCGCCGCCAAAGTCGTGCTGCCGTTCGGAGATCAACTCCACCGCCGTGCCGCAGCCCGCGTCAAAATGGGCGGTGTAGGGCTGGCTGTCGGCATTGATGGCCACCAGCACCCGCTGGGCGTCCGTCTTCCGCTCAAAGATGATCTGCCCATTGGTCAGCACCACATTGCGGTAGCTGCCACAGCACAGCGCGTCGCTCTCCATCCGCACGGCGGCCAGCCTGGCAATCCAGTCGGTCAAGTCATTCCACTCCGGCGTTTCCAGCGCGGGACGCAGGTCCGCGTCGCTCCCCGCCTGCTTGCTGCCCCGAATGCCCCACTCGCTGCCGTAGTACAGCGCCGGCACCCCGGGCATGGTTAACAGCAGGGCGTAAGCCAGGGGCAGGTGGCCCGGATCCGTCAGCTGAGAGGCAATGCGGCTGACGTCGTGGTTGTCCAAAAAGGACAGCAGGTGGGCTCCCTGGTACAGTGTCCAGGGTTCCGGACCAAACTGGCGGGCCAGGCTATGCCCGATTTCAAACAAATTGTTGGAATTAAAGCTGGACCACAATCCCTTATAGCACTCGTAATTGGTCACCGAGTGGCACAAATCCGGACCCATCCAGCGCTTATAGTCCCCGTGCAGGGTCTCACCCAGCAGGATAAAGTCGGCCTTTTGGCTCTGCGTAAAGGCGCGCAGCTGTTTTAAGTACTCGGGCGGCAGGCTGTATGCCACGTCCAGCCGCAGTCCGTCGATTCCGAACTGGTCGATCCAAAATCGGACGGCCTGGAATTGGTGATCCACCACCGCCGGGTTTTGGAGATTCAGCTTGACCAGCTCGTTGTGTCCCTCCCAGCCCTCGTACCAGAATCCGTCGTTTCGGTCGGTGTTGCCGCTGAAGTCCAGATGGAACCAATCCTTATATGGGGTGTCCCATCGTTTCTCCTGCACCTCCTGAAAGGCCCAAAAACCCCGGCCCACATGGTTGAATACACCGTCCAGCATCACCCGCATACCGGCATCGTGAAAGGCCCGGCATACCAGGGCCAGGTCCTCTTTCGTCCCCAGACGGGGATCCACCTTGAAATAGTCCCGGGTGTCGTAGCCATGGCGGTCGCTGTCAAACACTGGATTCAGCAGCACCGTGTCCGCCCCGGTCCGCTTCATATGATCCACCCAGTCCAGCAGACGCAGAATGCGGGACTCAGTCACACCGTCGTTGTCCTGGGGCGCTCCACACAGGCCCAGGGGATAAATCTGATACATCACCGCTTGATCAAACCACATAATAACCCCTCCGCGCCCCAAACTATTCCAATCAACCGGATTCCATGGGGCAAGTACCATTCCACCGTGCTCTGCGGCTACAGCGGTTCTGTTCTTTTATCATACGCGATCCGATCCAAATGGGCAAGTTAAATCTGGGTGCTTCGCCCGCATTCCGGATTTCTGCATCCCATTGAGAAATATTAAGCTCCCATAGACAATCATAACGTATCGTTGTTTCGCCGAAGCAGATCCATGGCCCCGATGACAATGAGAAACGCGCCGAACCATTTGCGCAGCAGGGCCACGTCCAAGGCCGTTGCCCCCCAGGCGGCCAGAGCAGCGCAGACCAATCCCGCCGAAATTGCGGGCAACAGCACCGGTTTTTGGATGTAGCCGTTTTTTACGTGAGAGGGGAGGGCCATAAGCGCTGCAGGCAGGAAATACAGCAAATTAATTCCCTGGGCCAAGTGCTGATCCAACCCGGCAAAGGCGGTCATATAAACCAGCAGCAGCGTGCCGCCCCCTACGCCAAACCCGGACAGCACCCCGGTCGCCGCACCCACCGCCAGCGGCAGCAGCCAATTCGTCACAGGAGGCACCTCACCCCACCGTAGATGAGCAGCAATCCAAACCCGCGCTTCAGCCACCCGATTCGCACCCCCTTAAACCACCTGCCGCCAATCCAGCCGCCCACGGTGCCGCCCAGAAGATAGGGCAGGGCGACGGCAAAGCTGAGGCCGCCCCGGAAGAAATAGATCCCCACAGACAGGGCACACAGGGGCAGAATGACCGCCACTGAGGTAGCGAAGGCCTGCCGCTGCTCCAGCTTGCAGAATCGGGTGAGCATGGGCACCAACACCGAGCCGCCGCCGCCGCCAAAAAAACCGTTGGCGATGCCGGCAGCCGCGCCGGCAACCAGAAACCGCCATTTTTTATTCTGCAAAAAACCGCCCCCTTTTGGCTTAGTGTGCCAATAAAGGGGCGGCTTATGTGCCTTTTGGCGCTCAGTCTGCCAGCTTGTCTAGCAGCGCGGCCAATTCGGCTAACTTTTCCTCCGGATTTCCGCTGGCCACGGCCTCTCGGACACAGCAGTCCATATGGGCCTTCAGCACCATCCGGTTGGCCTTTTTCAGAATGGACTGGGTGGCCATCAGCTGATTGGATACATCCAGACAGTAGCGGTCCTCCTCCACCATCTTTAAAATGCCGTCCATCTGGCCCCTGGCCGTTTTCAGCAGCCGAGTCACCTGAGCGTGGTCTGCCTTCACTGAATCGACACCACCTCATAGCCCGCCTGGGTGACGGCATCGGACAGCATCTTATCCTCCACCTCTTTGGACAGCGTCAGAATGGCGGACTTGCCCTCCAGACTCACCTCCACGGCGGTCACCCCGTCGATGGCGGACAGGGCCTGTTCCACCCGGCCCGTACAGTGGGTACACATCATACCCTCGATCTTCATGGTTTTTTTCATCGTATTTGTTCCTCCTTGTTCGACTTCGGGTTGTTCTGTTGGACAGGCGCTAGAGCACTCCGGCGCTGCTCCCGACTGCGTTCCGGCGGACGCAGTGTTCCATTTGCTCTTGAAAAACCGCAGACGCAGTGCGTTGGTCACCACACAGACCGAGCTCAAACTCATGGCTGCGGCAGCAAACATAGGGCTGAGCTGGCGCCCGGTCAAGGGAACGAAAAGCCCGGCGGCCAGCGGAATCCCCAAACTGTTGTAGAAAAAAGCCCAGAACAGATTTTGCTTGATGTTCCGGATGGTCGCCTTGGATAGTTCTACCGCACCGGCGGCATCCAACAGATCGGATTTCATCAGCACAATATCGGCCGACTCGATGGCCACATCGGTCCCCGCCCCAATGGCCAGACCAACGTCGGCCCGGGCCAGTGCCGGCGCGTCGTTGATGCCGTCGCCCACCATGGCCACTTTTCTTCCCTGCTCCTGAAGTTCCTTAATCTTTTGCTCCTTGTCCTGGGGCATCACCTCGGCCAGCACCTGGGTCACACCCAGCTGGGTTCCAATGGCATCGGCGGTGCGCTGGTTATCCCCAGTGAGCATAATGACGTCTATACCCAGTTCCTGAAAGGCTGCCACGGCGGCGGCACTGGTGGGTTTTGGCGTGTCGGCCACCGCGATCAGGCCAAGCACTCGCCGTTCCTCAGCAAAGTACAGGGGAGTCTTGCCCTGGGCGGCCAACGCCTCGGCCTTAGCGTCAAACCCGGCCAGATCCACGCCGGCCTCCTCCATCATGGCCCTGTTTCCGCCCAAAAAGGCCTTGCCGCCGACAACCGCTCTGACGCCTCTGCCATGCATCGCAGAAAATCCTTGGACAGACGCAACTGGCAGCTTCCGGCGTTTGGCCTGCTCCACGATGGCGGCGGCCAGCGGGTGCTCGGACGGGGCCTCCAGACAGGCCGCCAGGGTAAGCAGGCCGTCCTCCTCCATACTCTCTCCGGGTAGGATGTCAGTTACCACAGGCTTCCCCTGAGTCAGGGTACCCGTTTTATCCAGCACCACCGTGTCAATAGTATGCAGAGTTTCCAGTGCCTCTGCCGATTTGATGAGAATCCCGTTTTCCGCCCCTTTGCCCGTTCCCACCATGATGGCCACGGGGGTAGCCAGGCCCAGAGCACAGGGACAGGAGATGACCAGAACAGCTACTCCGGCGGTGAGGGCTTTCGTCACATCCCCTCCGCTGAAAGCCAGCCACACCACCGCGGTAACCGCCGCAATGCCCATGACCACGGGGACAAAGACCCCCGCCACTTGATCGGCTAACTTGGCAATTGGAGCTTTCGAGGCCGAAGCCTCCTCCACCAAGCGGATCATCTGGGCCAGGGTCGTATCCTCACCCACCCGGCTGGCTTCATAGGTGAAGAAGCCGGAGTTATTCAGGGAGGCGGTGGCCACCTTTTCCCCCGGCTCCTTGTCCACCGGTAGGGACTCCCCAGTCAGAGCGGACTCGTCCACGGCGGACTGGCCTTCCAGAATGATCCCGTCCACAGGGATGGCCTGGCCTGGCCGGACGGTCACCCGATCTCCGACCCGAACCTCTTCCACAGGAATCTCCAGTTCTGTTCCATCCCGCAGCACCGTGGCCGGCTTGGGGGCCAGATCCATCAGCCTGGTGATGGCCTGAGAGGTCTTGCCCTTGGATCGGGTCTCCAAAAACTTGCCCAGTGTAATCAAGGTCAGAATCATCCCGGCTGATTCGAAGTACAGGTCCATATGGTACTGCGTTACCCGCTCCATATCCCCGTGCCCCAGACCATAACTCATTTGATAAATGGCAAACACACCATAGATTACAGCGGCAGCGGACCCCACGGCAATGAGGGAATCCATATTGGGCGCGCGATGCCAAAGGGTTTTGAACCCCATTTTATAATACTTTTCGTTGACGTATAGAATGGGCAGGGTAAGCAGCAGCTGAGTCAACCCGAACGTTACTGCATTTTCGTGCCCAGCCAGAAACGTGGGGATGGGCGCACCCACCATGCTGCCCATTGCAAGATAAAAAAGTGGGATCAGGAACACAAAGGACCAGATCAGGCGGTGCTTCATCGCCGCCATCTCTTGCTCCATTCCACCATCCCTGGACCGGACTGCCGCTTTTGTATTTCCTGCCTTCTGTGGCAGCGACGCCCCGTAGCCCGCGTCTGTCACCGCCTGAAGGATCCCGTCGGCAGACAGGGCGGTCTCGTCGTACTCTGCCGTCATACTGTTGGCTAACAAATTGACGTCGGCGGCCTGAACGCCCGGCAGCTTTCGTACCGCCTTTTCCACATGAGCAGAGCAGGCACTGCAGGTCATGCCGGTGATGTTAAATTTTTGTTTTGTCATGGGCAGCCAGCTTTCTCCAAATCAATTCTTGACTTTTCTATATACCCCCCACGGGTGGGGTGCCTTTATTGTAAAACAGGTCACGTCATTTGTCAAGGGATAGTATGGCGTGCAGCCCCAATTCCATTCTTCCTTTCCCCCGCAAACCGCGGGACGCACACCTGGCTGATTGACCGCTTTTCCGTTTTTATCTTGGCACATGTTTTGACTGCGCTCCACAATCAGCTCATGCGGTTCCCAATCCAAGACGGAAAACCGCTGGGGCTCCGGTGTATTTCCATTCTCAAATTCTTCCAGCAGGCAATTGGTCCTCATATAGATCTTCCATATCCCTTGAGGATAGGGGCTTGACATAGGCCCCAATTCCATTTTTTGATCTCCAGCCAATCTTCACTGGCAACGCGCGAAGGGCCTCCCAAATACGAGCAAACGACATGTCCGCTTGT
>JAYFPV010000384.1:0-2893 GCA_034927465.1 Lawsonibacter sp. | reverse complement strand
AATTCCCCCTAATCCATTTTGCTGGAGTACACATGCTGGCACAACGTCAGAACGCGGGCAAACAGCGATAACACCATATCCCGCAGCAAAGGAGAAAGAGGCTGCCGCTTGCCGTATTTTTACGCACGGCAGGCGGCAGCCCTTAAGAGAAATGGTCGCAGGGCTCAGCCAAACTGGACGCCAAGGCAGCCGCTTTGACGTTTTATATCATTTCGCAGAAGGACTGCAGACGGGTTCTAATTTGCTCGTAGCTGGCATTCTGTTGGTCAATGTCGATGGTCACATAGGGGCAGCCGGCCTTTCGCAGATCTGCCTCGTAGTAGGGCTGATCGTACTCCTCTGGATCACAGAACTTCATCATACAGGAAACCACGCCCTGAGCTCCATTCTCCTTACACAAGCTTGCCAGCATCTTGCCTCTTGGCTTGCCGATTTCATGGATGAGGCTGCACCCATACCGGCTGTTCCACTGGAGGGCCAGGCGTTTCAGTCCGCCGCCGCCCTGACTCGGGGTGTCGGTACGGTACTGACGAGATTCTTGGGCCAAATCGTCGGCTACCACAGCCATCCGATTTTCCGCAAATATGTCCAGCAGGTCGTCCGGCTCACAGGAAATGCCGGCCACCACCACCTTTTTTCCCGTCCACAGGTGAACAGGAAGCTTCTTCAGTTCCTCCACGATCTCCCGGGCAATTGCAGTGTGCTCACTCTTCTCATAGAAGAAGGCACTCTTATGGACGGTGTGACGCACCTTGGGATCCACCACATCCAGGTGGTCGTTGGCCACCTGATCGAATTCACGCATGACAGCGTTGTGCTCATTGTAGATGTCGATCGACTCGCAAAGTGCTTTCTCGTTCATCGTATTGCCGGTAATGGTGTACAGCATGGTCAGCACCGTTTCATACTCGCTGACCAGATAATTCACACTGGCCGGTGAGGTGCGGTTCTGGGGATAGACGATGGGGATCATGGGAATGGCCGGAACCCCAAAGCGCCAGTTCTGGGTCATACAGCGCAAGGTATCACAGATGGCCGGGATAATCACAGCGGACAGTCCCTCATAGGTGCCGTTGAGACCAAACTCCATATCAGACTGCATAATGGGGCAGGCAAAGGCAGGCAGGTAGCTCTTTGCCTGCCTCAGCTCGATACGTCCGCCCCACAGCCCAAAGGGAATCATACCGGAGGCGTGAACTAACTCTTCGGGGGTATAGGGAGGAAAACATCCAACCACCTTTTTTCCCTGGCCCAGATAGTAATCCAGTCGGGTCTTTGGATGATCGCAGGCCTCCTTCAGCAGGGCCAAATTCTCTTTTAAATCAGCCATTGCTCTTCCCCTCCTTGGTTTGCTTCATAACCTCGACCAGTCCCTGGATGCGGGTCTCAAACTGTGCCTCGCTGTAATTACGGTAGTCCGCCTGGTCACCGTCGAAGGAAACAAAGGGAACGCCTGTCTGAGCAGAGAGCTGGCGTTGAACCTCCATCATTTGGCAATCCATCACCTTGCAGCTGCGGTTGACATGGTAAATCGTTCCCTCGCACCCGAATTTTTTCAGCGCCTCCATACGCCTGGAAATCATGGTGGTGGCGTTATCGCCGTTGGTAGAGGCAAAGCAGTAAGCCCGGGCCATGCCGTCCAGATCCTCATATTCAATCGCCCACGCTTTTCCGTAGCTGGAGGCCACCATGTTCACGCCATACTTCTTCAGGGTACGCAGGTTATGGCTCAGATAGGGCCAGCAGGCGATGCCGTCCCAGGAAATTCTGTACTCCTCCTCCACAGGGAAAGTGGAGGTGCCCTCTTCGATGTGCTGTTCAATTTCAGCGTTGAGCTGTTCCAGTACGGCGGTGGAAGACTCCTTTCCCCGGTTACACACCATTGCCGACATATAGTTAAACAACTCAAAGCCTCCGATCGGAGCCGGCTTGTGTTCCATGAGGTCGTTGGCCCGCTCCCACAGGCAGCTGTTGCGTTGGGAGATCTTCATGACCTCTTTAAACCGCTCCTCATCCCAAGTCTTGCCGGTAAAAGCACACAGATCATGAATGAGCTGGTCGATCTGGGCGCGGACATAGCGCACCCGGGTCTCGGTAACATAGTCAAAGGGATTGTAGCAGGTATCGATGAAAAAAACGGGGATATTCATCTGCATGGCCAGGTTCTCAGACCACTTGGTCAGCTGGTTGCAAATGTTGTTGGTCAGCAGCAGGAAGTCGGGCTTGACCATCTTGCCGCCGTCGGGCAGCTCAATCTCGCTCTCGCCGTTGAGGACAGCGGCATAGGCCAGGTTCACCTTGGCATAGGCACACAGGTCGTTATTGTACCTCAGCGCGCCCTCGCATTCCTGGAGGAATGGGTCGGCCTGATGGCGGGCGGCGATGCCGGCGGAATGGTTTTCGGGGTACAGCACGTTCAGCCCCAGAGTCTCGGCAATCTCCTGGGGGAAGATGGAGGCGGACCAGCCCACCTTCTCTCCCCGCTCCTTGGCCTGCCTGGCATTTTCAAACAGAGCATTGGTCTGCTCGTTCAGCATAAGCATGGACTTGGGCTTTGGTCGCTTCGGCTTGGCGGGTACGTCCGCCTGACCCGTGGCCGCCGCCGCGACCGCCCCAGCATTTGTTACAGGTTCACTCATACGTTTTGGTCTTCTTTCTTCACATAAGTTTTCTGTACCTGAGATTCTGTTTCATTGAGAAATTCGCGCTTCAGCGGATATCCTGCGCCTCGTACATCGCCGCAATTTTCTCCTTGGCGTAGCCTAGCTCCTCCAGTACCTGGGCGGTGTCGCCGCCGATGGAGACAGACGTCTTGCAGGGAATGGTAGCGGGGTCGATGGAAGCAAAATGGACTGGGCTGTTGGCAAAGAAGGTCTTGGTCCCGTCGCAGTAT
>JAYFPV010000252.1:0-3438 GCA_034927465.1 Lawsonibacter sp. | reverse complement strand
CGGCAGATTCAGTACTGGGCCTGTATCGTTTCTCCCGTCATTCCCATCACTGCCGTCACGTCGTCGCGAACTTCATATCCCTCGCTTTCACGCGAGCGTAAAAGCTCACGCATTTCATTGCTCCTCCTCTCCAAACGCGACCCACTGCGCTGGGCTCGCGCTTGGGTCAAGAATACGAAGCCGCAGCTCCCGGCGGTCGCGGGTACGGTGGGTTTCAAACGTGATTCCGCGCACCGTCAGCTCGTCCCGGTAGCGGATCAGCCGCTTGGTCAGGGCGGCGGGTATGAGAGGCTCACCGCTCCGCTTTTCCAACATTTCCGCCAGCTCCGTCGCTGTGCCGGTGAACGATTTGCACTCGCTGAGAAATTCAGAGAGAAAAACAATGAGCTCATCCTGCGGCTGTGGCTCTGTGGTGACACTGTCCGAGAGCAGCTTCCAGATATGCGTTTCGGTATCGAATTCCAACGTCAGCTCCCGGTATTCGATATCCCGGCCAGTGCAGTAGAGTGTTGCGGTGTTTCCGCCGCGCTTGTCCTTGAGGAGAACAAAGTTGGAGTCCGTCGCGCCGCTGATCCCTGTGGTACCGGAAATCATGTTCATGGGATCGTCGTCGTTCATCTTCCGCAGGTGGTGGATGAGCAGAATAGCGATGCGGTGCCTGTCCGCCAGCTCCTTCAGGATACCGAGGTCGCGGTAGTCGTTGGCGTAGGGGCTCACATCATTGGTGACGCCGCGGATGCGCTGAAGTGTGTCGATGACAATGAGCACGGTGCCGGGATGCTCCGCGAGGAAGCGCTCGATCTGCTGCTCCAGACCGCCACGAAGCTTTTCCGCCATGGTGGCAAAGAACAGATTGTCGGGTGCGTCGTCCGTAATGTCCAGCAGCCGGTTCTGGATGCGGGAATAGCTGTCCTCCAGGCAGAGATAAAGCACATCGCCCCGCATAGACGGGAACTCCCACACGGTTTCGCCTTTGGCCACGCACAGGCACAGCCACAGTGCCAGCCAAGACTTGCCCACCTTCGGCGCGCCTGCGAGTATGTGTAGTCCCTGGGGCAGCAGCCCGTTGATAGTAAACCGGATCGGTGGCAGCGGCGTGGTCATCAGGGTCTCGCCATCTATGGCGTTCAGCCTGTGTCGGTTTGCCGCATCCACCGGCTCTATGACTGTTGTCATTTCTGATCCTTCCTTTCCTTTTTAAGAATTGAGAGACTCTTGGTTCTGTCGTCAGTGTAGCAACTTTTCCTCTTGCGGTCGCCGTTTGAACGTGATAAGATATAACAGATAAAAACAGATTATCGTATATATCTTTGCGGTGCACATGGATAGACCGCAATCGACCGCCAATGAATTCGCGGCACCGCTCACCCTCTCGCTGGAGGATGACAGCTGCACCTGCACGATCAAGTGGCAGAACGCGCCGGGGATGCTGGTGGAGAATTTTGAATCTCCGCAGGAGCTCCTGACGGTATTTCTCAACAGGGATTACCTTCATCTGATTACCACAAGGGATCTGCTCAATATGGATGTGACAGACGCCCCGCAGTTTTATGAGTGGCTGACCACCTATGACCGGGAGCGGGTCATGAAGCTGATTGGGCAGCTCTACTTTTCCGAGTCTGCCGACATGAACGCATTGCCACCAAGCCAAAGGCTGCGGGTATATCTCACCTTTGACCGAACGTTCTTCTCGGTGGAGGCGCGGGAGCAGGAGTACTCCTGCTTTTGGAAGGTGCTGCGCAATCATGCTCCCGCGGACGAAGCCTTCGGGAAATATTCCGGGCAAAATAAGCGCCGGAATACAGGAACGCGGCTTAAGGCCGATTTTGAAGCAGCCTGTAAAACGGCAAGGGACTATGATCTCAAGATTCCGCGCGGAACCATGGTACGGTTCGAGGAGCCGCAGGAGCTGGTGATGTATCTACTGCGGGAAACGATTCTATCGGATAAGCACATTAAAAAATGCGAATTCTGCGGTCGGTTTTTCATACCCAGACGTAGCTGTGGCGCGACAAGATTTTTGATAAATTCGGACAAGATAAATGAGAAAAATAGCCCCGTTTCTTAGAAGCATTTCTAAGGCGCGTTCGCTTGCATCAATCATCTCAGAAAAGGGATGATTCAGGCAAAGGAATGCACTACTTTTTTAGGGGTCAGGAGGAGCGGTTTTCACCGCCCCTCCTTTGCTTTTGCCATCTGGTGCTAAGGGCTTGTCTTACCCTTTTACGGCCTCATAAATGGCGTTGGCCACGGTGGCCAGCTCCTGCCGGGTGGTGCCCGCCTGGGGTCGGTCAATGGTCCCAGCGGTATTCTTCTCCATCAGTCCACGGCCAATGGCCTCCTGAATGTGCGGCTTCGCCCAGTCGCTGGCGGGCAGCTTTGCCCGCTCAGCCTCTACCGCCGCCACTTCATCCCGGACAATGGCCCGGATCTGTGCCTCTGTCAACATGTTATCACCTTCTATCTCTGCGGCAACCGCCGCCCGAAAATCATCCATGCTTTTACCGAACTTCGGGAACCAGTGCAGCACATCCCCGTGGTTGGAGGCAATGCCCCGTTGATACCCCTCCTGGTGGCAGATCACCACGCCATCGGCCAGTGGATCCAGCCCGTAGGTCTTGCACAGATAGGCCGTCAGCTCCACCGCCTCCTGGTACACCGCCGCGAAATAGGCTGGATCGGTTAAGCCGTCCTCGCCGATCTCAAAGGCAATGTGGGTGTCGTTTCCGCTGCTGGCGCAGTGCCAGCCCCGCATGGTCCAGGGCAGGGTCTTTACTGTTCCAACAGATCCGTCTGCAAACTTCCCGATAAGAGCGTGTACACATTTGCTGAGCTTTGTACCGTACTTTTCCAGCCACTGCTCATTTGACTGGTTCCAGTGGTTGCCTCCGGTATTGTAGCCGATCACGGCGTCACCGGGGACATATCTGGAGGCTTTTGGGTTATTGGCTCCCGTGGAGTGGACCATCACTCCACGGGGCACAATTGTTTTGCCTGACTTATAACAGCTGTTAGCGGTCAGCAGACAGGTGCGCAGGTTCATTCAGCCTCAGCCGCCTTATCCTTTGCCTCACAGTCAGCAACAGCCTTGGCAAACGCGTCCCGGTCCGGGAACGCCTCACCCAATGCCTCAGCGTGCTGGCCCATAAACTCGCGGATCTTCCGGTCCTCTTCGTGGCTGATCTTTACCTCTGGGTGTTCGGCCTTGAACATGGCAAGGCCGATGGTGGTATCGGGGGCGTCGTTCTTTGCGGTGGTCTCAAAGACGTTGTACAGAATAATAGCGTTCATGGTTCTTTTCTCCTTTTAATGTAAAAATTTTTGACTTTAGCGTAATGTTTTTACAGAGAACGTACTTTTACTGGGATAATTGCTTACCGATCTGATTGGCTCCGGTAGCCGCGAGACCGGACACGATACCCACCGCAATGGCAGTCA
>JAYFPV010000378.1:0-3642 GCA_034927465.1 Lawsonibacter sp. | reverse complement strand
ATATGCCCTCCCTCGGTATATACGCCATGGATATTGGATACAGGAATCCCTTCACGCTGCGCCAGAGCCAGAGCAAAGCCTTCATGCATGGCGCTGTAGAGCTCATGGCCTTCGCTTAATACTTTATATACCGTATCTCCTTTTCTGTACACCTGGCATTGAGCGCCCTTTCCGATCGGGGTTCCATATTTTTTCAGAAAATATTCCCAGTTGTTCATAAGCCTCTTCCTTTCATTCGTACTGCATACTGTGGATGCGGGCAAGCTCCGCAAGGTGGCACTTTTCGCCTGTCCCCATTCTTTCTGCCAAAGATACGTCGGCAATCGTTTCCCGAACGAAAACACATCTTTACCAGACACGCTTCCCTCCCGATCAATATCCCCCTATGCTTTGGCAGGCTGACGATAACGAAGTACTATCAGCTGCGTAACCGGCTTTGTCAGTAGCGATACGTAGATTGTACGAACGATGAAGTATTGGAAGAAGTTTAAAATATCAAAGCCAAAGAACGTTAGCACCGCCCATAACACCGCTGCAGAAATGACCATGATGGGAAGCATCAGCACCAGCATCAGGAGAAACGGCTTTTCCGGCAAGCGGGCGATCCACGTGCGCTTATCAAACGGTGGAAGCTGCCCCGCGTCCCGGGATGTCCGAATTGTTTTTGTTACGGGATATACCATGCGCAACGACAGAATAAACCCCAGAATCAAACCGCCGATCACAATGCCGGAACGGGTTGTGGCGGTGATCAGCACATTATGCCCCTCCACCAGCAAGGTTCCGCCAAAAATGAGACCCATGATCATATTGAAACCGAAATCATCGGTAATGGTATTGAACAGGTTCCGTATTGTTTCTTTCCGGGGTAAAGGGTTCCGGATCGCCGCCGTACCGGTCTGCTCAGGCTGGTCGGGCTGCATACAGTCCGGCTGCATCAGCCGCAGAATCACAAGGTCCGCAAGTTTTACAGACAGAACCAATGAATATGCCAGCTTCCAAACAAGAAAACGCAGAGGGGTAAAGGTTTTAATCTCAAAAAACCACACAACCGCCACCGACAGGCATCCCATGAACACGGCAAACAGGATGCTTAACGCAATCGTAAGCGGCACAGGTTTGCGCGGCAACTTTTGCAGCCACCGGTTCTCAGGCACCTGCCGGGGTAAGCCGCCTTCCATCCTTATTTTTCGTATCTTCGGATAGATCACCGCAACAGAGATGATACTGGTGGTCGCGCCGCAAATCAAGGCATCCAGAATCAGACTGTCTCTACTGATCCAGCCCAGTAACCAAAGGGCAATGGCGATCAGGAGGTTTACGGCAAGGGTAATTACAAGCCCCTGCCATGTGTTAACATAGGGCAAGCCATTGAGGGTTTGTTTCTTATGGTTTTTCATAACGATATACCCCCTGATTTTATTAATCAGTGAATCTTTTTCATATTTCCCAACCATTATCTCTGTTTTGATTATAGGCGTACCGGCACGGATTTGCAAGGAAAACGACAAAACAGACCACGCGTGAATTCGCCCCGTCTATGTGATCAGGCTTGATCTGCTTTATCTCTCCCGGAATACCGAATGAGAAGATACATTTCAGGGAAATTGATGGAATATAATAGAGTTCGAAATTTCACAAAGCAATGGCAAAGCCATTGGTACTCCGCTGGAATGAATGATGTTGAGGCATTCACAAAGGAGGAGCAATCCAATGGCCAAGAAAACCGATACCACAAATCTCACGGAATTGCTACTGCGGTGTATGGAAGAAGCGGATCCAATGCTCAGCATGCTGGAATGGCTCTGCGCTCAACTGATGGAAGCGGAAGTATCCAACAAGTTAGGGGCGGAGAAGAACGAGCACTACGACGATCGAATCAGCAGCCTGAGCGGTTATCGTCCACGCCGATATGATACCCGGATGGGCACTATGTATTTGAGGCGCTTTTTGAGAAAAGAAAAACCGCCTGAAAGTGTTGATTTCAGGCGGTTTTCGTGGTCGAGGTGATACGCAATATAGTTTACCTAAAATACTGTTCTCAAATCAATAGTTACTTAGTACGACAGATATATAAATGCCCCCACCATTTCTTATCGCTTTGACCACAGGACACCGCCTGAAAGTGTTTATCTCGGACCATAAATAATACTAAGTGTCTACAAATAATGATAATATAGCAAAGCAAAACGAACGGATGATCGATTGCATTTCCATAGCATGGTGTGTTATACTATAAATCCTTAATGACTCGATAATGAACAGGAGGTTGTAGTATGGCAAAAATCTCATCATTCATTCTTTGCGATAATGTACAACAGCAATTTGTTCAAGGAAACGGTGTCGTTGGTAATGTCATTTTTAATCTCATCAACCCTTTACAGGTTCTTTCGCCGTATACTATACCTGGTTCGTTTTCCTTTTCTTTTTCAATTGGGCTAAGCGACTTTGATACGACCATACAAAACACACTTTGCATTAAATTCCGAGATCCTTTCGAAAAAATCGTTACCGAATTATCTGATGTTCCATTACCTCCAATGCCTAAAGATGTTGTGACGCTTCCTCTTGAATATAGATCCATACGATTCAATGCAGATATACGCAACGCTTTGATAGAACATTCAGGGTTGTATTCGATGCTGGTTATTTTTAACAATGAAGCGATAGGAGAATTTTCAATTCCTGCATATCCTCTTCTCGACAGAGTACAAGGGGCAAAAAAATGACAAATGTTGTTTCTGCAGACTATAAAATGTTTGGTATGTCTGGATTTCCTTATCAAGGCAACAAGCCGTCGATTTCTGATGTCAGTGCAATGATTCTAAATTATTGCCAGTCTGTATTTAGCGGACCTTCAAAGCAATTTACGCTACAATGTACACATACAATCTCATATCCTCAAGATTTTGTGAATTATAACGGAGACGTAAAAGTCGATAGAAAGTTATTGAATATATCCAAATTAAAGGAAATTCAACAGTTAGATGAAAATTGGAACGGATACGGTGCACTTCCAGTTCCGGAATCAGTAATTCAAAGCGTAAACAGTTTTCTTGACAATTGTTCTGTTCAGCCTAATATATTCCCGACAGCTCAGCAATCGATTCAGTGTGAATATAATCGTATAGATGGTTCATATTTAGAAATCGAGATATTTGTAGACCACGTATCAATTTTCATCGAACAATCTGATGGTTTTGAAAGTGAAGAAGAATTTCCAAGCAGCAATCTTTTCGAAATAGGAAGAAAGTATAATGACTTCATTAACAACAAAGCTTAAACCAATAGCTGAGAACGAAGTACTCTACAGATCAGTGCTTCCTCGTTTGGATTTTTGGGAGTCTGATACAAATGAAATTACGAGCGCTGTTTTTAAAGATCCAAACGGACTTTCTACAGATCGCTCAGATGGTAGATCCGAGGAGGTTTGTGTAAATTTCCTTGATAGCAGACAAACAAGGTGCGGTGGCGTAGTATCTGTTAATGTAACGACTTGTACTGAGAAAGACATTTATTTGAAACCTGATCCGATTCCTAATGGCGGAATACTACCTGAAAATCCATTTCACACTCTGGTTTTACGATCATGTGAAATATTTGTATTAACAAAATCTCAGGCAAAGCATTTAGCACGGAATG
>JAYFPV010000041.1:0-2606 GCA_034927465.1 Lawsonibacter sp. | reverse complement strand
AAACAACAGACTTTGTGCCAAGCAATACCCCTGCAGGCGGTCCTCGTCATCCTGCGCACCCTGCTCCGCCGTTTGTGTAATCAAAAGAGCCTGGCTTCTGAGCTCGTCTTTGGACTGGACCGCCTGATTGATGGCTCGATTTAGTTGCTCTTCCAGAAGCTTGTTTTGCAAAGACCACGCTGTGGCGGGATCGGGATCATTCTGAAGATAGGAATGATACCGAAGGTCGTGCATGGCTTGTTCGTAAGAATCCTTCAGATTGTACAGGCTGTCGCAGTTGCTTCCTAGTCCATATAAAACAGAGCATCCGGTCTGCTCGGATGCCTGAGTTTTGAATGCCTCAAGCAGTTGAATCACCCGGCCAGGCCGTTCTTCCCCTTCCGGCATAAGCAGCACCAGCATTACGATGTCCTGGTCTACGTCCAAACAGCACAGGCACTCTGGTATCTGTGCGGCCAGATGTTCCAACACCGAGGACTGCAGCTTGAATTTAATCGGCTGATGTAGCTCAATGCGGTTCTCGCCCAGTTGGATCAGTGCCACATGGAAACTGCCTTCCGGGATAAATTCCAGTATACTTTCGGAATCCGGCACGTCGCTGAGTCGGCCATCAATCGCCTTACGGCACAGATACTGACACATGTCCCGCCCAAGCAGGGAAAATTGGCTGCGAAGCGGCTCGTTTGTTTGCAGCGTCTGCTGATAGGCCGATTCCAGATAGTCCAGGGGTTCCCCCGGCGGGATGATACCCCCCGTGCGGTCCATAACCAAAGAGAGCAGGCGGTTGATGGGCGTATAGATTTTCCGAGTGATAAAATAGGCCGCCGCTGCACCCAAAAGCATCAGCACCGCCAGGAAAGGGAGCACCATTACCCAGAAGATGGAGCGGTCATACAAGTCCGGACCGTTGTTGATCTCCATCAGCAAATGCCAGCCCAGCTTGTCATTGACGACTTCATAGTAGTGCTGTTGGCTGGTGTGTTGGTCGGAAAGGCCACGATAAAAAAGGTCGGTTTGCTCCAGATTGAACTGCCGCTTCTCCTCTGCCAGCTGATTCCCCGTTAAGAGAAGCCATCCGTCGGAGTCGACCACCAGAATCGGAGGCTGATGTTGGATCAGGCCGGTTCCCAGACGGCTGACATCGAGCTGGAAAATGAAGCAGCCCAACTGTTTCGCAGGAACAAAGTCGATCAGAAGATAGAGCTCGCCATCCAGCGTTACCGCAGACACACACAGGTCAGGGGCGCTGCGGCGTACGTTCTGATCCTCATATCGGCTTAAAATCAGATCCATACGGGATCCGTATCGGGCAGTCAGGTATCCGTCAGAGGAAAAAACCGTATTGGTAAGTGGGGCGTACAGCCATAAATTTGATACACTGGGCGTCAGGTTGGCATAGCTTTTCATGGTTTGAAGAATTCGCATGCGCGCCTCCGCTCCGGCGACGTCATCGCTGAGCAGATACTGCAGAATGTTTGGATCGGACAGAAACATCCGAACTTGCCGTTCTAGGTCGCCCACCGTTTGGAGAATAGACTCGTTAGCCTGTTCCAGCATGGTTAAATTGGAGCGGTTCAGTTCCTTGACCTGCCCCTGGAATACGTAGCGGTTCATAAAAAACGTCATATAGGACAGCATGCATACTAATAGAAGGCACAGCACCAAGAAAATATTCTGAAACAGGTAGCTTGTTTTGGATGTCCTCAGCATTCTCACGCGATCACCTTGCCTGCATTTCTTGTCTGTTTGTTTGATTTACCTAAATAGTCTAATATCAAGCCGTAAAAAAATCAATGGTATAAACAAAGGCAAAGCCTGATTTCCGCGTAAATGAGCGGGTTATTCCACGAATTCCAATGTACTATTTTTACGATTTTCAAAAAGGCTACTATTTTTATGATTTTAAAAGAAAAGCACCTCTCTGTTTCGTTTAAAAAAAGTATCAATTTACTTTCCGCAATTGTGCAAGTTATACTATTTAAAGCGAAACAAGGATGTTCAAACGGGACTTGCGGTATTTGCAGCGCCGGGCATGATTCGTGCCCGCCGCTGCGAATTTGCTTCTGCGCATAGAGTGCAGGACTGCTACGGTGGGCAGTTGCACTTTTGCAAACCGAATCAGAATGACTCTGCCGGACCGTTCAAGCTGGCACGGGGCGAACGGTACAAGCATTCGAGGAGAGGAGGCCGATTTGCAGATAGTAATTGGTTCGGAGCGGATAATTCAAAATCAAAAAGGAGGCACCTAAGTTGAGAAAAATCCGGCAAAGAATTCTTTCGTCCCTGTTGACAGGCGCTATGCTGCTTTCCATGTGCGGCAATGCCTTTGCAGTGGACCCACCCGCGGATCCGCCATCCGGGGGCTATACGGACATCGACAACGTTACCCAGGCGGACATTAACTATACCCATTCGGCCCAAATCCCGCTGGAAGGCTGGTACAACAAAGACTTTGGAAGCGGTCGTACCGTAAAGCTGTATGTTCCTAAATATGCTGCGTGCCGCGCATACTTTACGGTAGTTACCGCGCCGAACGGCGTCACGGATGTTCAGAGTTGGGCCAGCGCCCAAGGCTATGTCGACTTGATGGACAAGCGCGGCGAAGT
>JAYFPV010000010.1:0-4959 GCA_034927465.1 Lawsonibacter sp. | reverse complement strand
GAACAAAGTAGATGTATTTTCGGGCCAGCAAAGTTCCAATGCTGGCCGCCGAGGCGGACAATCCGTCGTTGGTAGCGGGGGCAATGAGCAGGGGCCTGCTGTTGCGCAGGTGGGCCTTGGCGGCCATAGTGACGCTGGTATCGGTGACGCCGGAGGCCAGCTTTCCCAGCGTGTTTCCAGTGCAGGGGCAGATAATTAGCAGGTCCAGCAGTTTTTGGGGGCCGATGGGTTCCACCGCCTTGACGGTGGAGAGAACGCGGTGGTCACAGATGCGCTCCATCTCCCGCATCAGGTCGTGGGCCTTGCCATAACGGGTGTCGGTGTCGGCGGTACATTCGGAGACAATGGGGATGATCGTTTGCCACCTGGCCCGGAGCTGTTCCAGGGCAGACATGGCTTGCGCATGGGTACAGAAGGATCCGCACACGGCAAATCCAATGGTTTTGTTTTCCAAGGGAAACCTTCCTTTCTGAGCTTCTATCGGCCCAGCTCACGGAGCATATTGTAAATGGTGCTCTTAATGGCGGCACCTGCCGTGACAGGAGCCACCTTTCCGGGGAGTGACAGCGCCCAGATGACGGTCAGCCCAAGCTCGCCTGCCGCCCCCAGGTCCACCCCGCCGGGCTTGGAGGCCAGGTCGATGATGAGGCAGTCGGACTTCAGGTCTTCCAATTCGGTTTTGGTGAGAACCAGAGCCGGAACGGTGTTGACAATCAGATCATAGCTGCACAGCCAGCCGACGAGGTGACCAAGCTGTTCCGTCCCAAAGTTCATGGTCTGTGCCCAGGCCAGCTGGTCGTATTTTCGGGCAGCAACGCTGACCTTTGCCCCAAGGGCCCCAAAGCGCTGTGCGGTAATCCGGCCCACACGGCCAAAGCCAATGACCAAAACCCGGGCGCCATGTATGGTGATGGGCAGATGTTCCATGGCCAACTGAACGGCGCCTTCTGCCGTTGGGACAGCGTTGGCCACTGCCAGCTCCTCACGGGCAAAATAATCGTGGAGTGTCAATCCCCGTTCCTGGGCCATCGCCTGCGTTTCTGAATCGATGCGCCCACCGCAGAGAAATTGCCGCGGGGACAGCCGGTCCAGAATGGGGGCCAGAGGATGCTCGGATACGGAAAGGGGCGCGTTGAGCAGACCTCCGCTGAGTGTAATGGTTAATGGCAGTACCACGCAGTCGGCCCGGCCTGCGTGGTTTAAATTTTCTTCCCGGATCAGGCCGGGAATGGGCTCCAGGCCCGAATCCAGGGCGTAGGTGTGGACGGTGTGGCCGTCCTCGGCAAGCAGCTGAGCTAGCTTGGCCTGACGCATGTCTCCGCCCACCACCCAAAAGTTTAATTCGTGTTTCATGGCGAACCCTCCCACATCGTGCTGCCCCAGACTATGCAGGGGTGGCGCGGTTGGTTCCGGAAAGAAAAACAGCACAAAAAGCATGCTGTCTACGCTGTTTCTGTGATCTTCGCAAAAGAACCGTCGTACAATCAATCCATCGGAAGCGAGATAAGATCCGAGGAATGATTTGGTGAAGGGGGTTCCGACATGACGCAAAAGCGATTCCGTAAGTTTTTGTCCCTGCTTTTGGCGCTTGCTGCTATGCTTGGCCTGACGGTCACAACCGCTGCGGCGGCCGACACCGGCGTGACCCGCGGTGAGATGGCTGCCATACTGGTAGAGACGGCCGGGTTTACCAATCAGAAGGAAGCTTATGCCGCGAAAGCCTGCGCGTTTCAGGATGTTGCCGAAGGCAGCGAGTATGAGGGCTGGATTAACCTAGCCTATGAAGCGGGGTTGGTCAGCGGGAGCGGGAACGGCTGCTTCTACCCGGACGACGAGGTGTCACAGGTGGAGGCTGCCGCCATGATTCTGCGCTATGCGGGAGTACCGGACGTAGTGTTCAACACCTGGCCAAAGGACTACAATACCGCTGCTGTGAGTACCGGCCTGACGGGGGGATTTTCCTTCGATCCGGATCAAAACGCTACAGAGGACATGGTTCGGCAGATGATACACAATGCCGCCGCCATAGAGGGTAAGCCTTTCATCGGGATTTCCTGGAAAAATAATGACCAGGACTATACCAAATTTCACAAAATTGTAGCGCTCTCCGGCGGAGTAGCCGTGGAGCTTCCGCAAATCACTGGGCGTGCGGAAGCGGACGCCGTGGTGAGCGGGGTGGACGGTGTCATTGTCACCGGCGGCGAGGACATAAACCCAGATCGGTATGGAGAGGATCACAGCCCCCTGCTGGAGGACAACAACGCCCAGCGTGACATTCGGGATAACTCCGACTACAACCTGATTCAGGCGGCACTGGAAGAGGATCTGCCCATGCTGTGTATTTGCAGGGGAATGCAGATGCTGAATGTGGCCTGCGGCGGCGGGTTAATGCAGGATCTGCCAACATATTTGGGGAAAGACAGCGTGGTTTATGTGACCCATCGCTACAAAGCCAGCGGAGACTATGCCCGCCACGATATTACGGTGGAGGAAAACTCAAAATGGCTGGAAGATATCATCGGCGGAAGCGAGCTGGCCAGCGTGGCCTCCTGGCACCATCAGGCTGCAAACCCGGAACGAGTGGGGAATGGGTTGACCGTGGCGGCGTACGGACCTGAACATATTATTGAGGCGGTGGAGTATCAAGCCAATACCTTTGCCCTTGGCATTCAGTTCCATCCGGAGCGGGATGTTCTGGGAGAAGACGCCCTCTGCGATGTGGGGATCTGTCGGCATTTCTTTGAGACACTGGTGGACTTTGCTTCTGACAAGCCGGTCATCGGAGTCTCCTGGGGTGGAGACCATCAGGACAGCATCGATCTGCACCGCATCATTCGAAAGGCTGGCGGCGTGACCGTCAGAATGCCGCAGATCACTACCCAGGAAGAGGCCGTTGCTGCGCTGAGCCAAGTGGATGGTGTCATTCTGACGGGCGGAGAAGACATCAATCCCGATCGGTACGGAGAGGTACACAGCCCTTTGCTGGAGGACAACACCGCTTACCGCGAAGTCCGGGATACCTCGGACTATCAGCTGATCAAAGCCGCGTTGGGACAGGACGTGCCCATGCTGGCCATCTGCCGAGGGATGCAGATGCTGAATGTGGTGTGCGGGGGCGGACTCATTCAGGACCTGCCCACTTATCTGGAGAAGGACAGTACCTATCGGGTGCACCGAAATGCGCCGGACTGGGCCAGACATGAGATCACGGTGACAAAGAATTCCGCCTGGCTGCACGACATTGTGGGAGGATACACGCTGAACGACGTGGCTTCCTGGCACCATCAGGCTGTCAATCCCAAGCGGGTTGGCACGGGACTGACCGTAGCCGCCTATGGCCCTGATGATGTGATTGAATCGGTGGAATATCAGCGCAATGAATTTGCGCTTGGGGTTCAGTTCCATCCGGAGGCGGACGCGATGGAAAGCGGGACGTTTCTGACCTTCTTTGATGCCCTGGTGGAGCACGCCGCAGCCTAAGGGGGATGCAGCTTCAGCGCGGGTCGCAGAATGAAAGAGAATTGGCCGCGTCCGAAAAAGAACAATTCCCTGGTTCCGTTTCCGAAACCAGGGAATTGAAAAGGAATCGAGATTTACTTGGCCGCCTTGGCTGCTTTGACTGCCTCAATCAGCATCGGAGTAACCTTAAACAGGTCGCCGCAAATACCATAATCGGCAATTTCAAAGATGGGGGCTGTGTCATTCTTGTTCACGGCGATGATGCACTCGGAATCCTGCATGCCAGCCTTGTGCTGGATGGCGCCGGAGATGCCCAGAGCGACGTAGATCTTGGGGTGAACGGTCTTGCCAGTCTGACCGACCTGATGATCGGAAGACAGCCAGCCGGAGTCAATGGTGGCACGGGAGCCGCCCACGACGCCGCCCAGAACCTCAGCCAGCTCCTTAGCCAGCTTGATGCCGCCGGCAACATCCTTGGAAATGCCGCGGCCAACGGAGACGACCACGTCTGCACCGATCAGGTCGACCAGTTTCTTGGCGGCCTTAACCACCTCGACGACCTCGGTATCCATATCGGACTCGGAGAGGGAGACGGTGGGCTTGATGATCTGGCAGGCGTCGGCCTTTGCCTGATCGAATGTGTTCTTCTTCATGACGCCGGGACGAACCGTGGCCATGGCGGGACGGAAGCGGGGGCAGATGATGGTGGCCATCAGGTGGCCGCCGAAGGCGGGGCGGGTCATCTTCAGGTTGCGGTCGTCCGCCTTAATGCCATCGATGATTTCGGGGGCCAGGGTGGAGGCGGAGCGCAGGAAATCCTGGTACTTGGGCACGTCAATGTCCAGGTGGGTGCAGTCGGCGCACAGACCGGTGTGCAGGCGGGCGGCACACCGGGGGCCCAGATCACGACCTATGTTGGTGGCGCCGATCAGGAGAACCTCGGGCTTGTACGCATGAACCAAGTCGCCGATGACCTTGGTGTAGCCGTCGGTGGTGTAATTGGCCAGCAGGGGATGATCACAGACATAGACACCGTCGGCACCGTAGCCACCCAGCTCTTTGGCCAGACTCTCAATGTTATTACCCAGCAGAAGGCCGTACAGCTTAGCACCCAGCTCGTCGGCCAGCTTGCGGCCTTCAGAGATCAGTTCAAAGGAGGTAGGCATCATTTTGCCCTGGCGCTGCTCGCAGAATACCCATACGCCGCCGTTGAATTCTTCAATTGCGGCACTGTTATAACTAGACATATTCTTCAATTCTCCCTTCTATCAGATCAGGTGCTTGGCGGCCAAGATGCCGGCCAGCTGTTCACAAGTGGCCTTTTCGGCGCCCTCCAGCATCATGCCCACGCCTTTCTGGGGAGGAGTAAAGGACTTGAAGATGTTGGTGGGAGAACCTTTCAGACCGATGGTGCTCGGATCGATGAGGGGATCGTCTTTCAGCGTGTTGTAGTCGAAAATTTCATAGGGCTTGGCGTAGCACTCGAAGATACCGCCAACG
>JAYFPV010000046.1:0-2310 GCA_034927465.1 Lawsonibacter sp. | reverse complement strand
TGGATAAGGCTTTCCGTCTGGCAGAATCCGGACGTCCCGGCCCTGTGCTCGTTGACATCCCCATGGACATCTTCTCCCGAGAGATGGACGAAGAGCTGTGGGCACGCACCTATAAGGACAGCCATATCACCATGCGTCCCGCTTTAGCACCAGAGGCCGCAAAGGCAATCGCTAAAAAGCTTGTGGACGCGAAGAATCCCGTTATCCATGCTGGCGGTGGCATCCTGCTTGCTCAAGCAAGCAATGAACTGGCAGCTCTTGCGGAATTTTTGGATATTCCGGTCTCCCGCACGCTGGCTGGCCAAGGTTGCTTGTCAGATCTTCACCCACTGATGATTGGGCAGACCGGTTTCTGGGGGCTGGAATTCACTCATTCGCTGACCTCACAAGCCGACGTCATTCTGGGTCTTGGCACCCGATTCGGCGAAGCCGACAGTTCGAGCTGGTATCAGGGGGTGACCTTTGATCCGGACAAGACCACCTTCCTGCAGGTCGACATTGACCCCAATGAGATTGGCCGGAACTATCCTGTTGAAATTGGCGCTGTGGGTGATCTTAAGATCGGTTTGACTCAAATTCTGGAGGAAGTCAAGCAGCTCTGCCCCAAGGGAAAGAACAATTTTGAGCTGCGTGTTCAAATTGCCAAGGCCAAAGCGACGTTCAAGCAGTCAAATGCAGCGATTTCCAGCGATAACCGCTTCCCCATGACGCCCCAGCGTATTCTGAAAGACGTGAAGGAAGTCATCCCCGAGAACGCCGTTATTTTTACCGACGTGGGTTGGAACAAAAACGGCATGGCGCAGGAGTTTGATATTACGCTTCCTGGCACAATCCACCACTCCTCCGGCTTGGCAACCATGGGCTTTGGCCCCTCCGCTGTACTGGGCGGAAAAATTGCCGCCCCGGACAAAGTTGTCCTGAACCTGACGGGGGACGGCGGCTTCGGAATTAACCCTTCCTGCTTGGCTGCAGCAGTGGAGCACGGCGTCGCCTGTACCTGGATAGTGATGAACAATGCTGCATTTGGTACAATCGCTGGACTTGAAAACGCTAACTATGACACTAAATTTGGTACCGTATTCTATGACGCAAATGGCGAACGGTATACGCCCAAGTGGGCGGATGTGGCAACGGCCTATGGTGTGGATTCTATCTGCATTAACTCCGCCGAGGAATTTAAGCCCGCGCTGGAAAAGGCGTTGGCCGCCAACAAGGCCGGCAAGCCTTTCCTTGTTGAAGCACCAATGGAAAATATTGTTGTTCCCACCCCCGGCTGTTGGAATATCAACGACATTTACACGCCCAATGAGCTGGTTAAGGAAGGCAAGCTGATCCGTAAAGAGAACGGCCGCTATATCGCCCCCAACCATTCCAAATCTCACAATGCATAAAGAATCCTTTGCCTCGCAGGGTCATAGCTGCATATTTCCACAGCTTTGACCCTGCGGGGCATAACAAAAGGAGCAAGTTATGACATCCAATAAAAAAAAGCAATTAATTACACAGGCCTGCAAGGTGCGTATGGGAATTATTTCTGCAACGCATAGCGCAAAATCGGGGCATCCCGGGGGAAGTCTTTCTGCTGCCGACTTGTTTACTTATCTTTATTTTCATGAAATGCGTATCGATCCACAGAATCCGAAATGGAGCGAGAGGGATCGCTTTGTGCTGTCCAAAGGGCATACCGCCCCTGGACTGTACGCGGCACTGTCACAACGTGGCTTTTTCCCTGTTGACGATTTGTTAAACCTGCGAAAGATTGGGAGCTATTTGCAAGGACATCCCAATATGAATACGACGCCCGGTGTTGATATGTCTACAGGATCTCTTGGCCAGGGCGTCTCCGCCGCGGTAGGAATGGCGTTGACCGCGAAATACCAGAACAACCCATGTCGGGTCTACACCCTTCTAGGAGACGGGGAAATTCAAGAGGGGCAGCCCTGGGAGGCATTTATGTTTGCCCACCATTATCGACTGGATAATCTATGCGTCATCATCGATAACAATAATCTGCAGATCGACGGCAAAATCTCCGACGTCATGGACCCCCGCCCCATCCCAGATAAGCTGCGGGCATTTGGCTTTGCAGTAGAGGAAATTGACGGTCATGACTTCGATCAGTTGGAGACCGCTTTTTCCAATGCCAGACGCACCAGAGGCTTGCCCACAGCTATTATAATGCATACTGTCAAAGGCAAGGGTGTTTCTTTTATGGAGGATAACGCCAGCTGGCATGGGAAAGCGCCAAACGATCAGGAATATGAAACAGCGCTTCAGGAGCTCGTGGAAAAACTTGCGCAAGTGGAGGCG
>JAYFPV010000480.1:0-5123 GCA_034927465.1 Lawsonibacter sp. | reverse complement strand
CGGCCTGACCGCCCTGGGCGGTTCCCCACACTTGGACTGCGGGGAGAGCGGATCTACCCTTCGCTTTCTCATTCCTGTGGTCCTGGCGGCGGCGGGAGAAGGCACCTTTACCGGCCGTGGCCGGCTGATGGAACGGCCCCTTCAGCCCTACTTTGACCTGTTCCGGGAGAAAGGGATTGACTATAAGCTGGAAGACGGTGTGCTTACGGTCCGGGGAAAGCTGGAACCAGGGGAGTACCGCTTGCCCGGCAACGTATCCAGCCAGTTTCTGACCGGACTGCTGCTGGCCTTACCCCTGCTGCCGGGTGAGAGCCGAATTGTGCTGACCACGCCGCTGGAAAGCCGGGACTATGTGTCCATGACCCTGGAGGCAATGGGGGACTTTGGAATTGAAGTGCGGAAAGAAGGGGAGTGCCTTCTGGTAGCGGGGGGTCAAATCTATGGAGCCCAGAGCAAGATGGTGGAGGCCGACTGGTCCCAGGCTGCCTTCTGGTACGCGGCTAATTTCCTGGGCAGCCAGGTGGAGATTCGGGATCTGAATTCCAACTCCTCTCAGGGGGATATGCGGGTGACGGAATTCTATTGGAAGCTGGCCAGATCGGGAGAAATTGAGGTGGACGTGTCTCAGTACCCAGACCTGGTGCCTCCGCTGGCTTCGATGGCAGCGCTGCGCAGGGGGACCTGCCGCCTGGTAAATGCAGCCCGGCTGCGCCTGAAGGAGAGCGACCGACTGGCCGCCGTGACCGAGACGCTCAATGCGTTGGGTGCCCGGGCAGAGGAAGGGGCAGACAGCCTGACCATCCACGGTATGGATCAACTGGAAGGAGGGGCTACAGTGGACTGCCACAACGACCACCGCATCGCCATGATGGCTGCCGTAGCCGCTACCAGGTGCCGAAAGCCGGTCAGCCTGCTGGGGGCGGAGTGCGTCAACAAGTCCTATCCCCAGTTTTGGGATCACTACCGGATGTTGGGGGGGAATATTGATGTCATCGTATCTGGGTAAAAACCTCCGCGTCTCTCTCTTCGGCCAATCCCATTCTCAGGCTATCGGGGTCTGTGTGGATGGGCTGCCGGCAGGGGAAGCGGTTGATTTGGAGGAGCTGGAGCGATTTCTTCAGCGGCGTGCCCCGGGGCGGAACGCTACCGCCACGCCCAGAAGGGAGGGGGATCAGCCCCAGATCCTGTGCGGGCTGGTGGATGGGGTGACCTGCGGCGCCCCCTTGGCCGCGGTGATTGAGAATACCAACACCAGGAGCCAGGACTATGCGCAGCTCCGGGATGTCCCGAGACCGGGCCACGCGGACTACACCGCCCAGGTGCGGTACGGAGGGTTTCAGGATGTGGCCGGGGGCGGACACTTCTCCGGGCGGCTGACCGCTCCCCTGTGCATTGCCGGGGGCATTGCCCTTCAGATTCTGGCGCGTCGCGGGGTTCAGGTGGCTGCCCACATTCGCAGCGTCGCGGCGGTGGAGGATCGGCCCTTTCATCCAAATGGAGAGCCAGAGGAACTCCTTTCCTGCCTGAAGACAGCAGATTTCCCGGTTTTGGATGCTGGGGCGGGGGATCGGATGAAAGATGCCATTCTGGCCGCCCGCAGGGACGGAGACTCGGTAGGCGGCGTGGTGGAATGTATGGCGATGGGACTGCCTGCCGGCATGGGCGACCCCATGTTCGGCGGCATGGAGAGCCGGTTGGCCGCTGCTCTCTTCGGAATTCCGGCAGTCAAGGGAGTGGAGTTTGGAGCAGGGTTCCAGGCGGCACGGATGCGGGGATCTCAGAACAACGATCCTTTTATTCTGGCAGATGGCCGGGTGATGACTGCCACCAACCACGCAGGCGGCATTCTGGGTGGGATTACCTCCGGCATGCCGCTGGTGTTCCGGGCGGCGTTTAAACCGACGCCCTCCATTGCCAGAGAGCAGAACAGTGTCTCCCTGTCCCGACTGGAGGCGGAGACGCTGGCGGTAACCGGACGACACGACCCGTGCATTGTCCCCAGGGCAGTGCCAGTGGTGGAGGGAACCGCCGCAATCGTGCTGCTGGATGCCCTGCTGGACAGCCCGGCAGTCCTGAACTCGTCCTGGCAAAATAGATGAATCAAGAAATCACATTGGGAGGATATCAATGATGAGTAAGACTTTGGAGGAACTTCGGGAGGACATCGATCAAATCGACCAGCAAATGGTGGATCTGTTCAAAGTCCGTATGGAGGCGGCCAGCCAGGTAGCGGATTATAAAAAGGAAAAGGGACTGCCGGTGCTGGATGCGGCCAGAGAGCGGGCCCTGATAGGAAAGGTAGCCGAACTGGTCGGCGATGAGCTGGCGGACTATGCACAGTCGATGTACCGTACCATTTTGACTGCCAGCCGCTCGTATCAGAACGGTAGAATGGGCCTTGATTCTGCCATCTATGATGAGATTCAGAACGCGTTGAATACCACACCCGATCTGTTTCCACAGCGGCCAGTCGTCGCCTGTCAGGGGATTGAAGGAGCCTACTCCCAGATCGCCTGTGACCGACTGTTTAAGGCTCCTACCATCCTGTATTTCCAGACGTTTGCCCATGTGTTCAAGGCGGTGGAGAGCGGCATGTGCCAATATGGTATCCTGCCCATCGAAAACAGCACGGCCGGTTCGGTGAATGCGGTGTACGATCTGATGCTTCGCCACAATTTTTCCATTGTCCGCTCCGCCAGACTGAAAATCAACCACAATCTTCTGGCCAAACATGGGGCCAAGCTGGAGGACATCAAAGAAATTTTTTCCCATGAGCAGGCCATCAGCCAGTGCGCCGGCTATCTGGCCGGCTTGAAGGGGGTTAAGGTCACCGTGGTGGAGAATACGGCGGTTGCCTCCAGAATGGTGGCGGAGTCCGATCGCAGTGATGTGGCGGCGCTGTCCTCCCGATTCTGCGCCGAGCATTACGGACTGAATACCCTTCAGGAAAATGTTCAGGACCAGGACAACAACTACACCAGATTCATCTGCATCTCCAAAAAGCTGGAAATCTATCCGGGGGCTGACCGGACCTCGCTGATGATGACACTGCCCCACAAGCCGGGCTCCTTGTACAATGTGCTGGCGAAATTCTATGCTCTGAACATCAATCTGCAAAAGCTGGAAAGCCGCCCGCTGCCCGGACGGGAATTTGAATTCATGTTTTACTTCGACATTGAGGCCTCGGTGTATGCGCCTGAGATGGGAAAGCTGCTCCGGGATCTGGAGGCGGACAGCGAGCAGCTGCGCTATCTGGGAACCTATAACGAGGTGATCTGCTGACCATGGGCGCGTTGGAGTACGGATTGGTCGGGGAGAAGCTGGGACACAGTTTTTCTCCCGCCATTCACCGACAGCTGGCCGACTATGATTACCAGCTGATCGAGCGGAAGCCGGAGGAACTGGGCCCTTTTCTCAAATCTGGCTCTTTTCGGGGCCTGAACGTAACCATTCCCTATAAAAAGACGGTCATTCCCTACTGCGGGGAACTCACCCCCCAGGCCAGACGTATCGGAAGCGTCAACACTCTTGTCCGCCGGTCGGATGGAACCATTTTGGGGCACAACACAGATTATGACGGGTTTTGCTACCTGCTTCGCGCCTCCGGTGCGGATGTGGCGGGGAAAAAGGTTCTGGTTCTGGGGACTGGAGGGGCCTCCCTGACGGTTCATGCCGTCCTCCGTGATTTTCATGTAGGGCAAATTGTGCCCATTTCTCGCTCCGGGGCGGACAACTATGAAAATTTGGACCGTCATGCCGACGCACAGATCATCGTCAACACGACTCCCGTGGGCATGTATCCCAACGCCGGAGTTTCACCGGTGAAGCTGGAGCAGTTTCCCAAGTTGGAGGGAGTATTTGATCTGATCTATAACCCGGCAAAAACGCAGCTTTTACTGGATGCGGAAAAACGAAATCTTCTGTCCTGCAATGGGCTTAAAATGCTTGTGGCCCAAGCCAAGGCGGCAGCGGAGCTGTTTCTGGGTACCCCGATTTCCGATGAGCGGGTGGCCGAAATTGCCCTGGAAATGGAAAAACAGACCCGCAACCTGCTATTGATTGGGATGCCGGGCAGCGGAAAGACCACCATTGGTCGGGCGCTGGCTGACCGGTTAGGACGGAAACTGGCAGACACCGACGCCCTCATTGAGGAACAGGCCGGCTGTACCATCCCAGAGCTGTTTGCACGGGAGGGGGAAGAGTCATTCCGCCGACTGGAACACCAGGTGCTGTGCCAGGTGTCGAAGGAGTCCGGGCTGGTGATTGCCACGGGAGGCGGAGCTGTCACCCGACCGGAAAATTGGGATCCCATGCACCAGAACTCCACCGTTATTTTTCTACGCCGCGACCTGGCCCTGCTGCCGGTGGATGGGCGCCCCATCTCTCAAGCGGGGGATCTGACCGAGCTATACCGCCGCCGCCTTCCGCTCTATCAGAAAGCGGCTGATCTTATGATAGATAACAATAGTGTAGAAGATACAGCAAGCGAAGTGATTAGGAGGCTGAAGCTATGAAGCTTCTGGTAATAAACGGACCCAACCTGAATATGCTTGGGGTACGGGAGCCGAACATTTATGGAAAACAGGACTACAAGGCGCTGGTGAACCTGATTGAGGAGACCTGTGCCGGGTTGGAAATTCAAGTGGAAGTGTTCCAGTCCAACCACGAGGGTGCGATTGTAGACCGCATCCAGGCCAGCTACGGGCAGGTGGACGGCATTGTGATCAACCCTGCGGCCTATACCCATACCAGTGTTGCCATTCTGGATGCATTGAAGACGGTGGGGTTGCCCACTGTGGAGGTTCATCTGTCCGACGTCTCGTTACGGGAGGAGTTTCGGCGGTTTTCTTACGCTGGGCAGGCCTGTGAAAAATCTTATATTGGGCTGGGGTTTCAGGGCTATGTGGAAGCAATTCGCTATTTGCACGAAAGCATTTCCTGAACAAGGCGGCAAAGGCCGGGACATGAGTCCCGGCCTTTTTTGCATGTGTGAGGAAAACGGAACGGGCTTTGTGGGAACGGCGAAAACGAACTGGCTTTTATCGCTAAAAAGGAAAGAGAAAGAAAGGGGATATGGCATTCCATTTTGTAAAAATCATTCTAAACTAGAAAAAACGGAGGAT
>JAYFPV010000208.1:0-3392 GCA_034927465.1 Lawsonibacter sp. | reverse complement strand
CGCCACGCCCAATCCGCCACGCACCATATACAGGCCAATGGTTGGACTTCCGGAACGGCAGACAATATTGGGCACAAACCCGGCTTTTTGGCAAGCTTCTAGGCATAACGCAGCGGCAGCCTGTCCGGTTTGATGAAAAATGAAGCGTTCGTTTTTCAGTTCGGTTAGACTAATCACGCCTCGTTTTGAAAAGGGGTGCAGTCTCGAAACCGCCAGCGAATAATAATCCCCCCCTAATTTGACAAATTCCAAAAGGGGAGAAATTCCGGTGATAGGTCGGTTGATAAAAGCCAGATCCACCTTGCGTTCCTGCAGCAAATCTAGCAGCCCGTGCGTTCCCTGCTGAACGATATTCACAGAGATTTCTGGATAGCTGCTGCAAAAGGCGGAAAGCATTTCACCAAAGTTGATGCATTGGAGGCTCGTGATAATACCCATGTTCAGGGAGCCGCGGCGGATGCCCCCATATAGCGCCATCTCCTCCTTCAGAGATTCGGCGTGCTGAACAATTTCGCGGGCGTGCTGGACAAACTCTGTTCCGGCCTCCGTCAGTATTGCGCCCCGCGTAGTGCGGTAAAACAGAGGGACACCCAACTGTTTTTCAAGCCGGGAGATTTGCTGAGACAGCGCCGGCTGTCCTACATGGCATACCTGAGCTGCCAATGAGAAATTGCCGGAATCCGCCAAAGCCAAAACATATTGCATCGTATAAAGTTCCATTGAAAGTCACTCCCGATAGCAACTTTTATCGCTATAATCAACAAATATTATAACGATTTCTTAAGCAAGTCACCAATTCACTATCTGCTTTATTTTGGCGAGCTAAACCAATATATCATATATATGGCTTATTTTTCAAGAACTGTCAAGCATATTCGGGCCTAGCTATCATTTTTTGTGATAGCTAGATTGAGAAGAAGTAATTGGATTATTGTAAATTCTAATGCTACGATCTAACTGCAAAGACAAAGCAGTCTTTGTTAAAGATATCCCAATTGCATTTGTCAGGGCGTTGATAAAATCCCTGCAAAAGGTTATTTATGAAAGGACTGATTTGTCGTGAACCATAACTATTTTACGCTAAGGGATGTGGAACGTCTGGAAAAGCAGGCCATCCAAATCCGGCAGGATATTATTTCAATGATTCATGCGGCCAAAGCCGGACATCCCGGCGGTTCCCTGTCTGCCGTGGAGATGGTGACCGCCCTCTATTTCCATGTCATGAATATCGATCCGGAAAATCCGGCATGGAAGGATAGAGATCGTTTTATTCTCTCCAAGGGCCATTCCTGCCCGGTTCTGTATGCGGCATTGGCAAGAAGAGGCTATTTTGACCCATCGCATTTAAATTCTTTACGCCAATATCATTCCATTTTGCAAGGCCATCCGGATATGAATAAAACGCCCGGCATTGACATGACCGCCGGTTCCCTGGGCAATGGCCTGTCTGCAGGTGTTGGCATGGCGTTGTCTGCAAAGCTGCATCACCAGGACTATATGACTTATGTCATGTTGGGAGACGGCGAGATTCAAGAAGGTATGGTTTGGGAGGCGGCAATGGCAGCCAATCACCACAACCTAAAAAGGCTGGTAGCGATCGTAGACTGCAATGGCGTTCAAATCAATGGCTGGGTTAACGACATCATGACTGTAGAACCTATCGCCGATAAGTGGAGAGCCTTTGGATGGAAGGTGGTCGAGGTGAACGGCCATAACATGAAGGATGTGTTGACCGCTTTGCATACGGCAAAAACTATGTGCAGCCCCACCGTTATTTTGATGCGTACGGTAAAGGGCAAGGGTGTCTCCTTTATGGAAGACGACTGCGTATGGCATGGCACACCGCCAGACGATGAACAACTCGTTAAGGCCATCGCTGAAATCAAAGAAGGGGGCGTTGCGTAATGGCAGCAAAAACGGTTGCAACCAGAATGGCTTTTGGCCAGGAATTGATTGAAATCGGCAAGAAAAATGAGAATTTTGTCGTGTGCAATGCAGACACGAAGACTTGCGGATTGGAGAAATTCGGGAAAATTTTTCCGGAACGCGAATTCTCTTTTGGTATTGCAGAGCAGAATCTTGTAGGCGCCGCAGCCGGACTTGCAGCCTGCGGCAACAAGGTATTTTTATCTACCTTTGCAGTATTTGCGTCCATGCGTGCCTGCGAACAGGTAAGAACCTTCATTTGCTATCCGAACCTAAATGTCACGATTATTGGTACGCACGTTGGTCTTCAGGTGGGCGGAGACGGCGCAACACACGCGGCTATCGAAGACATCGCCATTATGCGAGCTTTTCCCAATATGACGGTGGTACAGCCTGCCGATGCGGTGGCGGCCAAAGCGTTGGCTCATGCAGCTGTAGACTTTAAGGGCCCGCTATATGTGAGACTGCACCGCAATCCGGTAGCAGATCTGTATGACCCGGCAACCTATGCGTTCAAATGGGGAAAAGCCAGCACCGTAGTGAATAATGGAACAGATATGACGATGATTGTATCTGGCATCCTGCTGAAGAAAGCGGTGGACGCCGCCGCCATTCTTCAAGAGCAGGGCATTCGGGTTCGCGTGCTGGATATGGCCACCATTAAACCGCTGGATGAAGAGGCAGTCGTCAAGGCAGCCAAAGAAACCGGCGCCATTATGACGATCGAAGATCATACCATTTTGGGCGGACTGGGCTCAGCCGTGGCCGAGGTGGTAACAGAACAGTATCCGGTGCCGATGCAGCGCATCGGGATTCAGGATAAATTTGGTGAATCCGGAGATCCGGAGCTGATATACCGCGACCATGGCATGGATGTGGATTCTATTGTAGCAAAAGCCAAAGCGCTTATTCGCCGAAAGAACTGAAAACAAAACGACGTTGTGAGAAAGGATGACTGACTATGGCAACCGCGCATGTTTGTATTTTGCAAACCAGTTTTGCCAAAAGAGAGGACACCATTGCTTTTCTGAAAGAGAAGGTTCCGGGTGTCAGAGTGGAATTTATTACGGACAGCACCCTGCTTTCCGATGTCCGCGCCAACGGCGGCCCCTCACAGGCAGTTATTGACCGAATGACGCTATATGCCAAGGCTGCTGAGATTTCCGGCGCGGATCTGATCGTTAATTCCTGTTCTACCGTGGGAGAGGTTGCGGATCTTTATGAAAAAGAAGTCAACATACCCGTTATGAAAGTTGATCTTCCTATGGCGCAGGAGGCAGTGAGGCTGGGAACCAAAATCGCCCTCATTGCTACGGTTGAAACAACGCTCGGCCCCAGCCAGCGGCTGATTGAACAGATTGGCGCAGAGCAAGGTAAGACCATGGTATGCACCCAATACCTGCAAAACCCCGCATGGGATGCGCTTCAGGCAGGACATCCGGAGGAGCACAATCGTATCTTAATGG
>JAYFPV010000424.1:0-3288 GCA_034927465.1 Lawsonibacter sp. | reverse complement strand
TCGCCGCGTCTGCGGAGCAAGTCGAATGCTTTGCCCAGAAGCGGGGATGAAAATTCTTCTCCCGTCAGCCCCTCCATCTGAGACAGCAAAGACGGGTCCAGAAAAATCAGCCGCAGAATTCCCTCCTCCGCCCGGGCAGATCGGATATTCTCATACCGGAGACTCCGGGCCTTTGGCTGGAGCTGGCTGGCCGGAGCAAGGTCCTTCCGCTCCTGTTGTTTGGTTTTCTTCCTCAGGCGGCTTTTCAGCTCCCGATTCACCTCTTGCGCCATCGCCTCCGTGGTAATCCCCGCCGTCTGCGCGGCATGTCCGCCATATATTTCCCGCTCCACGGCGCTGGGAAGGCTTGCGAGCAGCTTAGCAGCTTCCTGAAGGAAGGTCACTTTCTGGGCATCGTCGGCCAGGTTGTAGTTCTTCTGAATCTGAGCCAGGCGATAATCCACCTGGTTTTCACTTTGATCCAGCAGCTTGGCGAAGGCGTCCCGCCCATAAGCCTTAATGAACTCATCCGGATCCTTTGCCCCCGTCACACGAAGGACCTTTACCTTCAGACCGGCCTTCTCCAGCAACGGGATAGCCCGCTGGGCCGCGGCCACACCGGCTCCGTCCCCGTCATAGGCAACAATCGATTCCTTAAAATACCGGCCCAAAAGCTGGGCGTGCTCCTCGGTAAGGGCCGTTCCCAGAGAGGCCACTGCACTGTCAAACCCCGCCTGATGCAGGGAGATGGTGTCCATATATCCTTCCGTCAAAATGACCCGACCCGATTTTGACTTCTTGGCGATGTTCAGAGCAAAGACATTACGGCTTTTGTTGTACACAGGGGTATCGGGAGAATTGAGGTACTTTGGTGTGGAATCATCCATCACCCGACCGCCAAATCCGATGACGCTGCCCCGGATGTCAATGATAGGAAACATGACTCGATTCCGGAACCGGTCGTAAATGCGCCCGTCCTTGTTGCTGACGGCCAGGCCGGCATCCAACAGATCCCGCTTGTCATACCCTTGCTGGCCCAGCTCCCGGATCAGCGTATCCCAGCTGTCCGGAGCAAATCCAAGTCCGAAGCTGGTCAAAGTTCCATTAACCAGCCCACGCCGCTGCAGATAGGCCAGCCCCTGCGCCCCTTCTGGGGTGTACAGCCACCGGTGAAACGCACGGGCAGCCTGCTTATTGATCTCCAGCAGCTTGTCCCGCCGCTCCCGCATGTCGGGAGACGCGCCCCCTGCGTCGTCGGGCACCGCCATGCCAGCCCGTTTGGCCAGCACCGTCACCGCATCCCGGAAGGACAGATTTTCCAACTCCATCACGAAGTTGATGGCCCCGCCCCCCTTGCCGCAGCCGAAACACTTGTAAAGCTGTCGGTCTGGCACCACATGGAAGGAGGGGGTCTTCTCGCTGTGAAACGGACAGCAGCCCCAGTAGCTGTTTCCCTTTTTGGTCAGCCGCACCGATTCCGACACCAGATCCACAATGTCGGTGCGGGCAATCAGTTCGTCTAAAAATCGGTCTGGAATGGCCACACGAACCTCCTCCTCTCCATTTTCTGCAATATCCATATTTGTAGCCGGTTTTTGAGGAAAATATCCAAAAACTTCAGGAATTCGCACTCATTAGAGCAACATTATAAGCTTTCCACCTATTTTACCGTCCAACCCATGGGGATATACAGCTCCTTGAACTGCTCCACCGCAAAGGGATCCGTCATCCCGGCAATGTAGTCACATACAGACCGGTCAATTCCCTCCTCCGCGCGGATGGCCTGGAAGTCAGCCGGCAGCTGATCCGCATTTTTCTGGTAATACCCAAACAGCATCCGCAGCATATTTTGGGCCTTGCCCTCTTCCTCCTTGGCCAGCGGGTTCGTGTACACGCTGGCAAACATAAAGTCCTTCAGGGCCAGCATGGCCTCCTCCACCTGGAGGGACTGACGAATTTCCGGCTGGTCCTGGCTGGCCTGGATGGCGTCCTGAACCAGCATGTCGATGCGGGCGCCGTGGGTAAAACCCAGAACCCCGGAGATCTCCAGCGGGATATCCATCGGAAAAATAATTCCTGCGCGCAGGGCATCCTCGATGTCATGGTTGATGTAGGCGATGTGATCGGCCAACCGAATTACCTGCCCCTCCAACGTGGCGGCCGGCTGGCCCTTGGTATGGCACAAGATGCCATTTCGCACCTCCCAGGTCAGGTTCAGCCCTTCCCCGTTCTTTTCCAGTCGCTCCACCACCCGAACCGACTGCCTGTAGTGAGCAAAGCCGCCGGGCATCAGGGCGTCCAGCGTCCGCTCCCCGGCGTGGCCAAATGGGGTGTGGCCAAGGTCGTGGCCCAGGGCAATAGCCTCGGTCAAGTCCTCATTGAGGGACAGGGCCCGGGCAATTGTCCTGGCGATGCGGTTGACTTCCAGCGTATGTGTCATCCGGGTGCGATAGTGATCCCCTTCGGGCTGCAGAAACACTTGTGTTTTGTGCTTTAACCGCCGGAACGCCTTGGAGTAGACGATGCGATCGATGTCCCGCTGAAAGGGGGTGCGGACCGAACATTCTGCCTCCGACCGCTGTCGGCCCTTGGTCTGGGCAGACTGGCAGGCATAAGGGGAAAGAACCGCTTTCTCCCGCTGCTGAGTCTGTTCCCGCAAAGTCATAGCGGCAGCCTCCTTTCCGAGCTTCTCTTCTTGTCTGTAGGCATTTTTCCTGTTATACATGTAATATACGAAATCGGCGGTCAAATTCCTTCTTAAATCTCAAAAAAATTTTTGGCAACACAAAAAGACTGCCGCGGCCATTCCGCGGCAGTCGGGTTCAATTGGATGCAGGGTCAGGACTCACTCTTATTCGGCCAAAACAGAATAAAGGCCAGCGCGGAAGCGGCCATCAGGTAGCAATAGAACATATAGGGCATGATCTTGATTGCGGACACCCCTGTCCCCGCCGAAGCATAAAGCAGCTGTGCTCCAAAGGGGAGAATCCCCTGCATGACCGAGGCAAAGATGTCCAGAAGAGATGCCGTGCGCTTTGGTGCGATCCCGTATTCCTCGCTGATGTCCTTTGCGATGGAACCAGTCATCACAATGGCCACGGTGTTATTGGCGGTTGCCACGTCTACCGCGGCCACCAGGGCACCGATGCTCAGCTGGGCGCCCCGCTTGGTTTTAGTCCTGCGGCCGACAAACTCAATGATCCACTGGATGCCGCCATACTCCCTCACCAAAGCCCCGATACAGGCCACAATAATCGAGATCACGGTGATGTCATACATGGCGGTGATGCCATTCCCCATGACCGAAAA
>JAYFPV010000425.1:0-6644 GCA_034927465.1 Lawsonibacter sp. | reverse complement strand
ACCGCAAACGCATACCGGGCTTTATCGCTCCTCCAGACGGGTCATCCGTCTTGGTGCAGCGCTGCCTCCCAGTCGGATGACCCCCGACTGGGATCACATATTATCGAGAGGAAAGGGGACGTCTTCGTTGAACCGGAAGATTGCTCAACTATTTCAGCCCAGCTTCCAGCTCTACTTCGTCTGCCTGATTGTATTTGCCGTCCTGTCCGCTTTTTTTTCCCTGCCTTTGGCTGTACTCGAACTGATTATCGTGGCCTGCCTTGGCATTTACAATCGGGAGAATAATCGGCGCAGGCGGCGGGAAATCACCAAGTACTTGGAGAGCGTCACCGGAACGGTGGACACCGCCACAAAAGACACCATGACCAACGCTCCCCTGCCCATGATCATTTTCCGCCCGGAAAGTGACGACATCATCTGGACCAATGACCGCTTTCTCCAGCTTACCGGGGAGCGGGAGCATTTATTCGACGCCAAGTTGTCCTCTCTGATTCCAGATTTTGACACCCGCTGGCTGATGGAGGGAAAGAGTGAATACCCCACTGAAGTTGCCTTTGCCGGACGGCGTTTTCTGGTCTTTGGTCATCTGGTACGCACCGGAGGCCGCAGCGGCGGCTTTCTGGCTACTACCTACTGGGTCGATGTCACCGAATTTTGTCTGATTCAGGAAGAGTTTGCGGCCACCCGGCCGGTGGCCGCCGTTTTGCTGCTGGACAACTATGACGAACTGATGAAAAATCTGACCGAGAACGAGCGCTCGGCCATGATGTCGGAAATCGATTCCAGGCTGGACGCCTGGGTCGTGAATACCGGCGGACTGCTGCGCCGGTATCAGCGTGAGCGGTATCTGTTCATTCTTGATGAGCAGCATTTGGCCCAATTTGTGGAGAAAAAGTTTGATATTTTGGACTCCGTCCACCAGGTCCGCAACCCCAGCGGGATTAACGCGTCCCTGTCCATCGGTCTGGGCAAAGACGGGGATTCTTATGCTGAGCTGTTTCAGTTGGCCAATCTGTCTATCGACATGGCCTTGTCCCGGGGCGGAGACCAGGCGGTCATTCGAAACAAATTTACGTTTGAATTTTACGGCGGCCGCTCCAAGGAAACCGAGAAGCGAACTAAGGTAAAAAGCCGGGTCATGGCAAACGCCCTGTCCGCACTGATCTCTGACTCCTCTCAGGTCTTCATTATGGGCCATAAGGTTTCAGACTACGATTCGCTGGGGGCCTCCGCCGGCATTGTCGCGCTATGCCGGAAAAACGATGTGTCTGCCCATATCATCAAGGATTCCTCTCCGTCCCCCGCGCAGGAACTAATTGATCGGCTCTCTCAGCTTCCGGAATATCAGGACTGCTTTCTTTCCTCTCAGGAGGCGTTGATCATCGCGGACTCCCGCTCTCTGGCGGTGGTGGTGGACACCAATCGTCCCGAGCAGGTCCAGGCGGAGGAGCTGCTTCAGTCCTGCAACCGGGTGGCCGTCATTGACCACCACCGCCGGGCCGCCACCTACATTGAGGGGGCTGCGCTGAACTACCACGAGCCTTACGCCTCTTCCGCTTCCGAGCTGGTCACCGAGCTGCTCCAATATATCGTGGAACCCAACCAGCTGCTGCGCGCCGAGGCCGAGGCTCTTCTGGCCGGCATCGTGCTTGACACCAAGAGTTTTACCATGCGCACCGGCGGCCGCACCTTTGAGGCGGCGGCTTTCCTGCGCCGCTCCGGCGCCGACACTGAAGAGGTCAAGAAGCTGTATCAAAATGACCTGGCGGGCACTATCGCCAAGTATGCCATTATCCAGAACGCCAAGCTGTACCGGAATCATATCGCCATTGCCGTCACGGACAAACCGGTGGGCCGTGTCATTGCCGCACAGGCTGCCGATGAGCTGCTGAACATCATCGGCATTGACACTTCCTTCGTGATATCCAAAGAGGGCGATCGCATCACCCTTTCGGCACGCTCCATGGGCGATACCAACGTCCAGGTTATTCTGGAGCAGTTGGGTGGCGGCGGCAACGCGGCCGCTGCCGGCGGTCAGATATCCGGTAAATCCATGGAGGAGGTCGCCCTGGAATTGTCCCAGGCCATCGACCGGTATCTGGATCAGTAACAATCGCAAGCAGTCTTATCCGAATGAATTTGGAGGAATGGAACATGAAAGTAATTTTACAGCAGGACGTCAGAACCCAGGGCAAGAAGGGACAGCTGATCGACGTATCCGACGGCTACGCCCGCAATTTCCTGCTCCCCAGAAAATTGGCAGTGATTGCCACCACAGAAAGTTTGAATACCATGAAGCAGCAGGAAAAAGCCAAAAAAGCTCAGGAGGCCGCTGAAAAAGCGGAGGCTGAGACCGTTGCCAGTCATCTGGAAGGCCTGCTGGTCAAAATCTCCGCCAAAGCCGGCGAGGGCGGGCGGCTGTTCGGGGCCGTCACCACAAAGGAAATCTCCGAGGCTCTGGCCGCCCAGCACGGAGTAACGATCCTCAAAACCAAGCTGGTGCTGGACGAGCCCATCAAATCCTGCGGCAGCTATTCCATTAAGGCCAAGCTGGGCTATGAGGTTGCTGGCACCGTCAATGTAATTGTAACCGAGGCGTAACGAGCCTTTAAAGAGGACTTGCATCCCCTGGATACGAATACGGTTCCAAAAGAAACCGCGTTCAATTTCCCCTCGCCTTCACAGGCGAAGGCGTTCCCGGCCGTTGCGTTCGGGACATGGGAGTCCTCCGGCGGAACAAATTTGCTTCCGGACTTGTTGTCTTTCCTTTCCGCCTATGGCGGAAACTCTGTGTGGCGGTAAACCAGGGAGGTGAATTGGATGGCCGTGGACGATGAAGAACTGCTGCTCAAGCAGCTGCCCCATTCCGTGGAGGCAGAGCAGGCGGTGCTGGGCTCCATGCTCATTGACCCCCGCTGCGTTTCAGAGGTCATCGACAAACTGCGCCCCGACGACTTTTACCTAAGACAGAACCGCGAAATCTATGAGACCATCTACTCCATGTTCAACTATTCGCTCACCATCGATCCGGTCACAGTGCTGGAAAACATGAAGCAGAACGGATACTACGACGAGACGCTGTCCCGGGGCTATATTCTCCAGCTGATGGACACCACCCCCACCGCCGCCAATGTCAGAGAATACATCGACATTCTGAAAGATAAAACCCTGCTGCGCCGGGTAGCGGAAACGGCCGGCGACCTGACCGCACTGATCCAGCAGGGCACCAGCCTGGGTCAGGACATTCTGGAGGCAGCAGAGCAGCGCATCTATGCCATCCGCCAGGGCCGGGCCGCCCGGGGGCTGACCCCCATCTCCGACGTGCTGGTGGACGTGTACGACCGGCTGAGCGAGCTGGCCGCCAGCGGCAGCGCCATCCCCGGCCTTTCCACTGGTCTTCGGGATCTGGATCGGGCCATTTCCGGCCTGAACAAGTCCGATTTGATCCTGCTGGCTGCCCGCCCCGGCATGGGCAAAACTTCCATGGCCCTGAATATTCTGCTCGAAGCGGGCAAAAAATCCGGCAAACAGGTGGCGTTCTTCTCTCTGGAAATGAGCCGGGAACAGCTGGCTCTGCGCCTGATCTCCGGGGAATGCTTTGTGGACAACAAAAAACTGGTCACTGGCATGCTGACCGAGGAGGACTGGGAAAAGGTGGCGGTGGCCGCCGATTCTCTGAACCGCTCGAGCATCCTCATTGATGACGATTCCTCGGTTACTGTAGCCGATATCAACGCCAAATGCCGTCGTGTAGAAAATCTTGGTCTTGTGATCATCGACTATCTTCAGCTGATGCAGTCCGCCGGAGGCAAGACCCGCTCTGGGGACAACCGGCAGCAGATTGTCTCGGACATCTCCCGTTCTTTGAAAATCATGGCAAAGGAACTCAACGTTCCAGTACTGTGTCTCAGCCAGCTGTCCCGCGCCAACGAATCCCGCCAGGACAAGCGGCCCATGCTGTCCGACTTGCGCGAGTCCGGTGCCATCGAACAGGACGCCGATATTGTGATGTTCCTCTATCGGGAGGGCTATTACAACAAAGATACCGAAAACCCGAACCTGGCCGAGTGCATCGTGGCCAAAAACCGCCACGGCGAGACCCGCACCGTAGAACTACAGTGGCTTCCTGATTTCACCACCTTCAGCGACATTGAGTGGCAGCATCAGGAACATTGATTCATCCCCTGGACATGCGGGAACCAAAGTGAGGGAGGTCTTCTATGCTGGGCGCCATGGAACAATTGATCCGGGATCTGCATCTGCTCCAACCCGGGTCTACCATACTGTGTGCGGTATCCGGCGGTGCAGATTCCGTCTGTCTGCTCCATTCCCTATACCACCTGCGCCCCAAATTGGGGTTTCATCTGGCCGCAGCCCATTACAACCACATGCTCCGTGGGGATGAGTCCGACCAGGATGCCGTCTTTGTGGAACAGTTCACAGCTCTCTGCTGTGGACAGCAGCGCCTGGCCGACGGTTCCATTCTACCGGCTGTCCCCCTCTTTTCCGGCTGTGGAGACGTGGGGGCAGAGGCAAAGCGCCGGGGCACCGGCCTGGAGGAGACTGCCCGGAACATGCGGTACTCCTTCCTTCGTCAGGCGGCAAAGGAAGCCGGGGCCGACTGCATCGCCACCGCCCACACCGCCGACGACAATGTGGAAACTATCCTCTTTCATCTTGCTCGCGGCACCGGCCTGCGCGGGATGACCGGAATCCCCCCCGTACGGGACGATTTGATCCGGCCTCTGCTCACCACCACCCGCCACGAAATTGATGCCTATTTATCCTACTATGGGCTACCCCATCGGGAGGACCACACCAATTCCGACGATGTCTATGCCCGCAACCGCATCCGCCATCAGGTGGTGCCGGTGCTGGAGAACCTCTGCCCCGGCTTTGCCGCCCGGGTGGCCAGCACCGCCGCCCTGCTGCGTTCGGACGAGGACTGTCTGTCTGCTCAGGCACGGGCCATCTCCCAGCATGCCGTTTTTCTGGAAGATGCCCTGTCCATCTCCGCCGCCCTGATTGGCACCGCCCCAGATCCTGTTGCTTCCCGGGCGGTGCGCCAGCTAATCGGCCAATTCAACGGCGGGGATCAGGACTGCGTCGCCGCCCATTTGGAGGCGGTGGTGCGGCTGTGCCGAGGCAGCGACCCCTCCGCCCAGACCCATCTTCCTTACGGGATGACCGCTCATCGGGAGTATCAACAGCTGATTTTGACCCGGGATGCCGCCGTCCCCCATTTGGAGGAAACGTTCCTGCCGCTACCCGGCGAAACTGCGGTGGGCGGCTGGTGCGTTTCCTGCACCGCGGAAACCTACTACGGTCAACCTCAGGGCCCCTACGAATTCTGGCTGGACCTGATTCGAACGGGCAATGGTCTTACCCTCCGCTCCCGGCGAACGGGAGATCGGCTCAAACTGCCGCGCCGCCCGGAAAAAACGGTAAAAAAATGGTGCATTGATGAGAAAGTGCCCGCCCGTCTGCGTCCCGCACTTCCTGTGCTGGAGTGGGATGGTCAGCTAGCCGCTGCGGTCGGACTCGGCCCGGCGGAAACGTTTCTGCCCCGCACCGGGACGGAGGCTTGGCACATTTCCATCAAGGCCCGTTCCATATAATTCTCAAAAAAACATTATCTGGAAAGGAAGACACTCCACATGTTAGAGAAAGATATTCAGGAGGTCTTGTTCCGCGAAGATCAGCTGAAAGCCCGCGTGGCGGAAATCGCCCAAGAGATTCAGCGAGACTATGCCGGTCAGGAAATTATGCTTATCAGCGTTTTACGCGGTTCTTTTATTTTTATGGCCGATTTGTGCCGGGCCATCGACCTGCCCTGCACGCTGGACTTCATGGCCGTCTCCTCTTACGGCAAGGGAACCTCCTCCAGCGGACAGGTTCAGATCACCAAAGACCTGTCCGAGGACATCTCCGGCCGCCATATTATCGTGGTGGAGGACATCCTGGACAGCGGTAATACCCTGAGCTATCTGCTGAAAATTCTGGAACACCGTCATCCCGCCTCCATCCGCCTGTGCACCCTGCTGGATAAGCCGGAACGCCGGGTCAAGCCGGTGGAGATTCAATATTCCGGATTTACCATCCCCGACGCGTTTGTGGTGGGTTACTGCTTGGATTACGCTGAAATGTACCGCAACCTCCCCTATATTGGAATTTTAAAGCCCGAGGTCTACGGCGGCTGATCCGACCCGGCTGTATCATTCCCTCGGGTATGACTGCCCACCTGCGCCCCCGAACCTTGCCGCCGGAAAGGATGTTTTGCCTATGAGACGCATCAGCCCCCGGGACCTGACTCTCTATCTGCTGGTCCTTTTGATGATGGCCTTTGCCGTGTCCACCCTCCAGCAGATGAACCGGGAGGACTCTCCCGACTACAGCCAAATCCGTACCTACTTTGTTCAGGAGCGGGTGAAGTACTTTACCCTGAAGGACGACGCCTTGACCCTGACCCTGCGGGATACGGGGGATAAGACCTCCACGGTCACCTACCACATCTCCAACCTCTATATTTTCTACTCCGACATGCATGGGCTCATTGACAGCCAGCTGGCATCCGGAGTGCTGGAGGGGTATGACTATCCCCTGGGGCTGGAGGGAACCTGGTGGTACAATCTGATCCCCTCCCT
>JAYFPV010000419.1:0-6275 GCA_034927465.1 Lawsonibacter sp. | reverse complement strand
TGGCCCTGGAACTATCCGGGCTGGCGCGGGACCCAATCCCAGTGTGGTTGGGAGAAGAAATGCGGAGACTGTCACAAGGGGATGTACTCCGGTTTTATACCGACGGAAAAGGAGTTTCCGCCCAGACGGAAGAGGGGGTTTCCTCCGTCCGGCTGCGGCTGTACGAGCTGGAGGAGCGGCTGGATCCCCGCAGATTTGTTCGGATTTCCAACTCGGAGATTGTGAATTTGGACAAGGTGACAGCCCTTGATCTGTCGCTGGCAGGTACTATCCGCTTGACCCTGAACGGGACAACGGCGGTCTATGTGTCCAGAAGGTATGTCAAACGAATGAAAGAGACGCTGGGCCTTGGAAGGGGGAGCAGAAAATGAGCGTGAATGGACGTCAATGGCTGATTCGTGTGCTGATTGGCGGGGTATTGGGGGCCGTATTGGCCCCGGCGGCGGTATACTTGATGGGCTTTTTCTTTCTGCCGATTGGCGATGCGGAGGTGGCCCACGCCATGGGAGCACCCTGGGCCCTGGGGATTCCGCGGTTGGTGACGCCCGCTATGGCGGAGGCGTTTGGTTCGGCCGGGCTGGCGGCCACAGTCCAGTCTTTGCTGGGGGGCATATTTGGCGCGGTGGTTGCGGTGGCGACGATGCCCTTTGCCGACGGCGGGAAAGAACTGGTGCTTCGGTCCTTGGCTCACTTTGGAGCCACAGCGTTGTCTTTTTCCGCATTGCTGTGGGTGTGCTGCTGGGTGAACCAGGCCTGGTTTGTGCTGGTATGGGTCATCCTGCTAGCCATTTTATATGCGCTGATCTGGCTGGGCCGGTGGGTCGGCTGGTATGTCGAGGTGATGCAGCTTCGGACGCTGCTGGGGCTGAACCCGGGTCCGTCCCCCCTGAAGTGGAGAGAGACGGCTCCCTATTTCCCCTTTGTGCTTCTGGTGTGTGATCTGCTGCCCGTGCTTTTGTGGTGGGGGGATCGAGCGTTTGGAAACGATGTGCCGGTACTGTCCGGGTTGATTCTGCCTTTCCTCCTGCTTCCAGCGGCCGGATTTTTTTCCGGACTGTCGTTGGGTAAGCGCCAGGGACTCTGTCCATTGTACCCCATGACCTGTTTTGCGTGCTATCTGCCCATGGTGTATGGCCTGTTCAACGGTTCCGCGCTGTTCCACTGTTTTTTGGTGGCCGTTCCAGCCCTGGCGGGCAACGTGCTGGGCTGGATGTATCGAAGAGCCGTGCCCAGACATCGCGCATAATTCTGTAAAAAGGTGCGATGTCCCATGCCTTTGGGGAGGGGCGGCGGCGCCCTCGGTGGCAAAAGTTGCTGCCACTGTGCGGAATCGGGCTGTGCGAGGGAGTCTGTCCGCCTGCCGATTTTGGAGTGATTTCCCTGCCCACCACGTATTGGATTGACAAGGGAAGCTGGTTTGCCTTCCCAGATTACACCTATGTTGCGCGATATGAACCTCGGCCTGATTGGGACTTCTGCTGGGGGGACCGCTTGGATGGATGTCCCGGAAACCGTGAAGGGAGTGGTGAGGCGGCAAAGGAAAAATTCATAAAATAAGTACGGCCCCGTCTGGATCCAGACGGGGCCGTATTTATGCGGCGGGATCAGGACAGCTGAAACTGCCCCGTATACAGACGGTAATATCGGCCCTGTTGTTCCAGCAGCTGGTCGTGGTCGCCCTTCTCCTCAATCTCGCCGTGCTCGATAACGACGATACAGTTGGCGTTGCGTACGGTAGACAGGCGGTGGGCGATGACGAATACCGTGCGTCCTTCCATCAGGGTATCCATGCCGCGCTGAATCAGCGTTTCCGTGCGGGTGTCGATGGAAGAGGTAGCTTCATCCAGGATCATAACTGGCGGGTCGGCCACGGCAGCCCGGGCAATGGCCAGCAACTGGCGCTGGCCCTGGGACAGGTTGGCTCCGTCTCCCGTGACCATGGTCTGATAGCCCTGGGGCAGGCGGCGGATGAAGGAGTGGGCGTTGGCGCTTTTCGCCGCGAGAATGCACGCCTCGTCAGTGGCGTCCAGCCGACCGTATCGGATGTTGTCCATGATGGTGCCGGTGAATAGATGGGTGTCCTGAAGCACCGCACCCAGAGAGCGGCGCAGGTCATCCTTCCGGATTGCCTTCACGTCGATGCCGTCGTAGGTGATCAGGCCGCCTTCAATTTCGTAAAAACGGTTGATCAGGTTGGTAATGGTGGTTTTTCCGGCGCCGGTGGAACCGACAAAGGCGATCTTCTGGCCCGGATTGGCGTACACCGATACGTCGTGGAGCACCCGCTTGTCTGGAACATAAGAGAAGTCCACGTGGCGGAACCGGACGGCCCCTTTCAATTCGGTGTACACGAAGTCCTCGCTCTCCACACAACGAACCGATCCCCGGATGGGGTGGAGCTCCATGGTCTGGTCGGGACCGGAATACTTCCAGGCCCAGCCCACATTGAGATTGTCAGCATTGGCTCCCCCGTTCAGCTCCACAACTGACTTATCCGGGAGAGTGGTCACCCGCACAAGCTTCATCGCGCTGTGCTTTGGAACCTTCCAGGCCCAAGTACCGGTGCGGCTCTCGTCAGTGCCGACGGGAGTTAAAATCCCGGCATCCTTCCGGGCGCGGACCAGCGTGACTTTGCCCTCGTCCGATTCGGGCTGAGTGTCCATCACCTCGAAAATCCGCTCTGCACCTGCCAGCGCGGAAAGAAGAGTTGCCATTTGCTGGGAGATCTGATTGAGTGGCTGCCCCACCTGCCTGGAGTAGTTGAGGTATACCACCAGCCCACCAAGGTCAAACCCCTGGAGCACGGACAGCAACCCGCCAAAGGCGGCAGTTAAGGCATAGCTGATGTTCATCAGGTTGCCGGTGACAGGCATGAGCATGGAGGAATAAAAATTGGCTTTCTGCGCGGCGTCCCGGTAGGTATTGTTGAGTGTTTTGAAGTCTTCTTTGGACCGCTCCTCATGGGTGAAGGCTTTGACCACCTTCAGTCCCTCGATGATCTCCTGGATTTCACTGTTGACTTTTCCAAGGGCCTGCTGCTGCGCCTGGTAGAAACGGCGGCTGCTGCTTCCTAGGCGCTGGAACAGTACCATGGTAAAGGCCATGACCAGAGCGGTGACAAGAAACAGCTTCCAGTTGATGACCAGCATCAGAAGGATCAGCCCCGAGAACATCAGACAGCTGGAGAATAGGGAAACGACGCTCTGCTCCAAGGCGGTCTGGACGTTGTCTGCGTCGTTGGTAAAGCGGCTCATCAGCTCTCCATGGGGGTGCTTATCGAAATAGCTCAGGGGTAGCTCCTGAAGCTTGTCAAACAGCTCGCGGCGCAGGCGGCTGGTGCCTTTCTGAGCCAGACGGACCATCGTGGCACTTTGCCCGTAAGTGGCTAGACAGCCCACCAGATAAATGCCCACGAGTTTGAGAACAGATCGCCCGAGCCCGGCAAAGTCGGTGCAGCCAGTGTAAACAAATTGGTTGATAATGCCCCGCATCATGTAGGAGCCGGTCAGGTTGGTACCCACAGACAGAAGCAGAAACAGAGTAATGGCCAGCAAAGGAAGCTTGCTGCGGGTCAGATAGCCGACCAGTCGGACAATGGTCTTGCCCATGTTTTTTGGCTTTGCATAGCCGCCCCGGGGGGCGCGATTCGGTCCTGGCATTATTCCCCCACCCCCGATTGCTGAGATTGATAGATCTCCTGATAAATCGAATTGGACGTCAGGAGCTCTTCGTGTGTCCCCTGGCCGGCAATGTGGTCGTCGTTGAGGATCAAAATCTCGTCGGCATACCGGACTGAGGAAATGCGCTGGGCGATAATGATCACGGTGGTATCCTTCAGATGAGAGGCAAAGGAGGACCGAATGGCGGCCTCGGTTGCCGAGTCCACGGCGGACGTGGAGTCGTCCAGAATCAGAATGGCCGGGTTTCGAAGCATGGCCCGGGCAATGCACAGCCGCTGCTTTTGTCCGCCGGAAACGTTGACGCCGCCCTGGTCCAGATAGGTGTCGAAGCCGTCCGGGAAGGACATGATAAAGTCGTAGGCCTGTGCGTTTTTGGCGGCCTGAATCAATTCTTCCTCAGTGGCGTCCAGGTTGCCCCACAGCAGATTCTCCCGGATGGTGCCGGTGAACAGGGTGTTGGTTTGAAGCACCATGCCGATGCGTGCGCGCAGCTGCTCCAGAGGGTAGTCCCGGATATCCATCCCGTCAACCAGAATGCGGCCGCCAGTGACGTCGTAAAAGCGGGGAATCAGGTTGACCAGAGAGGACTTTCCTGTGCCAGTGCCCCCCACAATGGCCAAAAATTTGCCTGGTTCCACAGAAAAACTGATGTGGGACAGCACGTCGTCCCCAGTTCCGGAAGCCACATACTTGAAGGATACGTCCTGGAATTCTACCTTCCCCATGGGAGCGGGCAGAGCGGCCGGGTCGGAATCCTCCTTGTTTGTAATGGTCGGATGAGTATCCAGGACCTCGTTGATGCGGTGGGCACAAGCCTGAGCGCGGGATAGATACAGCAGGGACATCGCTACCATCATCACGCTCATCAAAATTTGCACGATGTAGCTGATGAATGCCTGAAGCTGGCCCAGTTCAAAGGTGCCACCCATGACCATCCGGCCACCGAAATAGAGAACCGCCACGGTGGCCGCATTAAACGCCAGCATCATGACCGGCATAATCGTGATGATCCTCATGCCTACATTCAGGCCGGCCACCATCAGTTCGTCGTTGGCTTTGCGGAACTTTTTCCGCTCATAGCCCTCCCGAACGAAGGCCTTGACCACCCGAATAGCCACAAGGTTTTCCTGCAGCGTGTTGTTCAGACCGTCGATTTTGGTCTGCATCACGGCGAACAGCTTGGTGCATATCTTCATCAGTACGGCAATCACCACAATCATAATGGGAATCACCACAAGCAGGACAATGGCCAGTCGGGGATTGAGGCAGACGCTGACGATCAGGGCGGACACCAGCATCACCGGAGCGCGGACCAACATCCGCAGGCCCATGGACAGCATCATGGTCAGGGCGTTGACATCGTTGGTCATGCGAGTGATCAGAGAAGCGGAGGAAAACCGATCAATATCCGCAAAAGAAAACTCCTGCACCCGATCAAACAGGTACTGCCGCAGATTTCCACCGAAGCCCTGGCTGGCAAAGGAGGAATATTTTGAGGCCAGCACACCGCATGCCATGGAGACACAGGCCAAAGCAAACATCAAAGAGCCCAGCTGGAAGATGTAAGAGATATTTCCGGATGGAATGGCCACATCCACAACCTCTGCCATAACCAGAGGGAGAAGCAGCTCACAGAAAACCTCGAAGACAATCAAGACGGGAGCCTTGATGGCCTCTTTTCGGTAACCCTGAAGGTGGGTAAGAAAGAGAGAGAGCAAATTAAGATTCCTCCTTTGTTTGAACGGAAGGGGGGTAGGCGTTACGCAAATTGTCCAGCATCCGCTGCCGAAAAGCCAACAAAACCTCGTTTTCCTCGGGCGTAAAGCCGGCCAACATCCGATGGGAAACCGTTTCAAAGACACACTGACAGCCTTCCACCGCCCGGCGTCCCTTTTCCGTGAGCAGCACCTGATTGCGACGGGCATCCCCCTGTACGGGCTCCCGGCGGATGTATTCCCCTTTTTCCAGGGATTTTAAAGAGTTTGCCACCGCGGCCGGAGAGATATGCAGTCGCTTAGCAAGTTCCTGCTGGGACGGACACGAACAATTGCAATCGTCATTCCCGAAGCTATTTAAAATGGTCAGAAGCATGGGATGACCAATCTCACCAAGGCCCTGGGCGGACAACTCGGAATTGATTGCATTTCGGTGGGCTTGGTGGAGCTGTTGATTGAGCAGTTCGGTCTGACCAGAAAATTGAATCACGTTGGCACCTCCTTACGAAAGGTTAACCTGTTGATTGTTAACGTGTTCACTATTTTAACATCAAAGAGGGAAAAGTCAATAACCGGAACAACAGGTTCAAAAATTGTTTACATTTCCAAAAACAGCGATCAAAAACGTAGTATTCAGCCGACAGGATGCGCTGAATGAAGACTACCGCGGTTCCTGCCTACGTTTCCCGATGGACCATGCGGGGCTGGCTCTGCGGTCGCAGCGGCAACGACACCCATATCTCGTTTAAAATCTACGAGGATTATATTGACAGGGAGTATCGTACACTGAAAAAGTGCCGCCCCGGATGTACCGGGGCGGCACTGCTGAGAGGAAAACTCGGCTGGTCAGCGGTTCATCTATTGATAAAGAATCACTGCG
>JAYFPV010000499.1:0-8450 GCA_034927465.1 Lawsonibacter sp. | reverse complement strand
AAAAGATACTCCGGCCCGGCCGTCTGCTCCCGAATCTGGTATTTCTCCTCGTCCAGGCTGGTGCGGGCTGGCTTTTTCTGCGGCTGAAATCCCTGGCGCTCCACGGTTCCGTAGGTCCGCTCAAAAATCGCCTGCAGCTCTTTGTCCTGCTCCAGCCTTCCGCCCCGCATCTCCTGCCGTCCTGGAACCGCGGGCCCGGGCATCTGGGGCTCCAATTCGTCCAGGGAAAGCCCGCTGTCTACATGCATATACTGGCGCACCTGTTGCCACTTTACAAGGAAACCTGCCCCGTGGGCGCAGAACACTGAGTCGGCGGGGTTGTCCGTGTCCCGCTCCGGATCGTACCCGCTCCTGGCAGCCACCTCCTCCTGACTGCGGCAGGGTTCGTAACCCCCGAGGGTACAGGACAGCCGCCCAAGTCCCCGGGTATAAGCCGTGACCTCCTGCCAATAGTCCCGCAGGCCGGCCACCGGGGCCGTACCCGCCAACACGGACTGCCCCCCTTCGATCTCTGGCCCCTCCACGGTCCCCCCCATGGTCTGAAGGTCGGTCATGGCCCGCCCCACGCAGTCGGCGGGCAGCTCCAGCCGGAATTGGTAGACCGGCTCCAGCAGAATGGTCCTGGCCTGCATCAGCCCCTGACGCACCGCCCGATACGTCGCCTGGCGAAAGTCGCCCCCCTCGGTGTGCTTCTGGTGTCCCCGACCAGCCACCAGAGTCATGGTGACATCGGTCAGGGAAGCGCCGGTCAGCACCCCAGGATGCTCCCGCTCCAAAAGATGGGTCAGAACCAGCCGCTGCCAGTTTGGCTCCAGTTGGTCGGCTGGGCAGGCGGAGGCCACCCGTACACCGCTGCCCCGCGGGCCCGGTTCCAGCAGCAGATGCACCTCGGCATAGTGCCGCAGAGGCTCGAAATGGCCAATTCCCTCCACAGGGGCGGCAATGGTCTCTTGATAGACAATGGTTCCCGCCCCGAACTCCGTTTCCAAGCCGAAGCGATCCAGAATCTGCCGCCGGAGCACCTCCATCTGGATCCGTCCCATCAACTGAACCTGAATTCTTTTCCCCCGCTCATCCCACAAAACGCGGAGCATGGGATCCTCTTCTTCCAGCAGGCGCAGCTTTGGCAAAACGGTGTGGTGGTCTGTCCCCTGGGGCAGAAGGAGCTGATAAGTCAGCACCGGCTGCAGCACCGGTCGCTCCGGCGCGCGCTCCCACCCCAGCCCCTGGCCCGGATAGGTGCGGGTCAGCCCAGTGACCGCCGCCACGGATCCGGCGGGGATCTCATCCGCCGGACGAAATTTGCTTCCGGAGTAAAGGCGCAGCTGATCCGCCTTTTCTTCCCAGGCCCCATCCCCCACGCCGCCCGACAACACGGTCTTCGCCTTTAACACGCCTCCGGTCACTTTCATCCAGGTCAGCCGGGTCCCCTGGCTGTCTCGGGAAATTTTAAATACTCTGGCCCCAAATTCCCCGGGATCGTCCGGCTGAATGGTATACCGCTCCACACCGGAGAGAAATGGCCTTACCCCCTCCAGCTTCAGCGCGGAGCCAAACCAGCAGGGAAAGACCTTCCGTCTTTGAATCAGCTCAGCGATCCGTTCCTTGGAAACCGCCCCTGTCTCCAAAAACTGCTCCAAAGCTTCCTCGTCGCACTCTGCCACCCCCTCGTCCCGGACCGCCGGGCCATGGTCAAACGCCACGCAGCTCCCGTCCAGCCGGTGTTGGAGTGCCTCCAGCATGGCCCGCCGATCCGCACCTGTCAAATCCATTTTGTTCACAAAGAGAAAGGTGGGCACCCGATACCGCTCCAGCAGCCGCCACAGCGTCCTGGTGTGGCTCTGAACTCCGTCGGTACCGCTGATCACCAGAATGGCATAGTCCAGCACCGACAGGGTCCGCTCCATCTCGGCGGAAAAGTCCACATGTCCCGGGGTGTCCAGCAGGGTAAGCTCTGCCTCCCCCAGAGAGAGCATCGCCTGCTTGGAGACGATGGTGATCCCCCGCTCCCGCTCCAACGTCTCGGTATCCAGAAAGGCATCCCCATGATCAACCCGCCCCAGACGGCGCAGGGCCCCGCCTGCATATAGCAGGCCCTCAGACAGGGTGGTCTTCCCTGCATCCACATGGGCAAGCAGCCCGATAACCAATTTCTTCATGTCTTCTCCACAAATGCTTTTCATCCTCCGGCTACGGCTTTGTCCGGGCCGGTCTTTCTGTCAGCATACAATGGCTTTGCGGTCCCTGTCAAGGCCGCGCCTCTCCTCAGCGGAGTAACGAGATCCAGTGTTTCAATTCTCTCTCCTTGCCTCCTCGACAACCTTCTATGGACTTTTTTGAAAAAAAGAGGTATACTACTCTATCAGCCAAAACACAGCTAACCGCACAGAGGAGGCATGTTTGTGTATCAATTTTTCTCGATCTTTTTCATCTATGCCTTTCTGGGCTGGTGCACCGAGGTGAGCTATGCAGCATTGAACACCGGACGGTTTGTCAACCGCGGATTTCTGAACGGTCCCGTCTGCCCCATTTACGGTTTCGGCATTGTCATTGTTCTGACGTGTCTAACCCCACTCAAGTACAATTTTTTTCTTCTGTTTCTTGGCTCGGTGGTCCTCACCTCTGCGCTGGAGCTGATTACCGGTTTTGTCCTGGAGAAAATCTTTCACCAGCGCTGGTGGGACTACTCCGAAAAACCCTTCAATCTGGGCGGCTATGTCTGTTTGCAATTCTCGGTCCTATGGGGGCTGGCCTGTGTGTTCGTTGTGGACATCCTTCACCCCTCCATTGATTTTTTGATTGGGATTGTTCCCCTCACACTGGGATGGGTTCTGCTGGGCCTGTTCGCCGCCGTTATGGCGGTGGATCTGGTCGCCACGGTGCGCACCATCGCCAAAATCAACCGTCAGCTCAGCCAAATTGACGAACTGGCCGCTAAAATTAAAGAGGCCTCCAACGGATTTGGAGCAACGCTGGCCGACAAGGTGCTGGACGCGGCGGAAAAAGGCTCCGACCTGAAGGAAGAACTGGATGGTTTCGTGGGTGCTCTGGCCAACCGAAAAGGGGGGCTGGAGGATGCGCTCTCCGTGAAAAAATCCGAACTACAGGAAAATTGGAGTGAATTTCGGGACAGTCTGGACGAGTGGGCAACCAAGCTGGAAACCCTGCTGGATAAAGGTACTTTCGGCCAGCGCCGCCTGATGGATGCCTTCCCTCGCATGCGTTCCACCGACCACAAGCAGGCTCTGGATCAGCTGCGCCGCCGCATGAAGCTGCGTCAGAGACAGGCAAAAAAATGAATTGCAACTTTTTCATGATATGATCGCACATTCCCAACCATAATTAAGAGGAGGCCAGCCCCATGGAAGAACTGCTGGAACTGAAATCGCGCATGGAGCAGGAGCGCCCCGCCGATTGGGACACGCTTCCCAATCTGGCTCTTTACATGGACCAGATTATTTCCTATATGCCCCAGTAGCTGATCCACTTTGACCAGCGCGAGGCTTTGACCTCCGCCATGGTGAACAATTATATCAAGGACGGCCTGGTCCCTCGGGCCGAAGGCAAGCGCTATGGTCCCGTCCACCTGGGCTATCTCACCGCGGTATCTGCATTAAAAAAGATTCTGTCGGTCCGGGACACCGGGGCACTCTTGTCCGCTGGGCAGGCCACCGGAAAGGACGCACAGGCTCTGTATGGTTATTTCTGCAGCGCTCTGGATCAGGCCCTGACCGATACCGCCCTGACCATTAATGCCGACGCCCGTCGGGAAGACCTGGCCCGAATGGCTTTGGATTTGGCTCTGCGCAGTTACGCCAACCAGCTGGCTTGCGCCCGCATTCTGGACATTCTCCAGCCGCCTGAAGAAGCGGCCCCTAAGAAATCAAAGAAATAGCGGGCATCCGCCCTTTCCATTTTTGCCGTTGTTTTAAAAAGGAGTGTGTATCGTATGTCCGACTTTGTCCTTCTCACCGACTCTTCCGCCGACCTAGGCTCAGATTTGGTTGCCCAACTGGACATCCAGATCCTGCCTCTCAGCTTTACCATAGAGGGGTCCACCTATCACAACTTTCCGGACAATCACGAGATGGACCCCCGTCTCTTTTATGACCTGCTTCGCAAGGGGAGCATCGCCACGACCGCCGCCGTCAATGTCTCTCAGTATACCGAGGCGCTGGAGCCGCTGCTTCAGGCCGGCCGGGACGTGTTGATTCTGGCCTTCTCCTCGGGGCTGTCCGCCACTTACAACTCCTCTGCTGTTGCGGTAGAAGAGCTGCGGGAAAAATACCCCGAGCGGAAGCTGTATACCGTGGACACCCTGTGTGCCTCTCTGGGGCAGGGTCTGCTGGTGTACCTGGCTGCAAAAGAGCGGGAAAAGGGCAAGTCCATTGATGAGGTTCGGGATTGGGTGGTCAGCCACAAGCTGAACCTCTGCCACCAATTCACGGTGGACGATCTCCATTTTCTCAAGCGCGGGGGCCGCATTTCCAGCACCACCGCGTTCGTGGGCTCCATGCTTCAAATTAAGCCGGTGTTGCATGTGGACAACGACGGACATCTGGTCAACATTGCAAAAGCAAGGGGCCGCCATGCTTCCCTAAAGGCCCTGGTAGACAAAATGGAACAAACCGCCATCGACCCAAAGGATCAGACCGTGTTCATTAGCCACGGCGACTGTCTGGAGGATGCCGAGCTGGTCTCCCAGATGGTAAAGGACCGCTTTGGGGTCCAGACCGTCTATGTCAACTATGTGGGCCCTGTCATCGGTGCCCATTCCGGCCCTGGCACACTGGCCCTGTTCCACATCGGCATGGAACGATAATCTCTCATTCACACAGGATTAGGAGCATATACTATGTCTGATACCAAATGGCTGGAAGTTTCCGTCAACACCACCCCGGAAAAGCTGGATGAGGTAACCGCCCGGCTGACCGCCGCCGGCATGGATAGCCTGGTCATCGAGGACGAGGGAGACTTCCTGCAATTTCTGGAACAAAACCGGCAGTACTGGGACTATGTGGACCAGGAGCTGCTGGACCGGATGAAAGGAATCACCCGGGTAAAATTTTACGTCACTGACGACAACGACGGCCGGGCCAAGCTGGAGCGGTACACCCGCCATTTGGGCTGGGAACATACCGTCACGCCACTGACCGACAACGACTGGGCCTACAGCTGGCAAAAGTACTATAAGCCGCTGTCCATCGGCCGGCGGCTGTATGTGGTCCCAGAGTGGGAGCGGGAAGATCCCGTCCCTCAGGGCCGCTGTCCCCTGTATCTGAATCCCGGGCTTACCTTCGGCACCGGCTCCCATGCCTCCACCCAGTTGTGCCTGGAGGGGGTGGAGGAGCACACGATTCCCGGAAGATCCGTCCTGGACCTTGGCTGCGGCAGCGGCATTTTGTCCATCGCCGCGCTGTGTCTGGGAGCCAGTTCCGCCGTGGCTGTGGACATTGATCCAAAAGCGGTGGACGTGGCTTATGAGAATGCCGCCCTCAATGAAATCGGCAAAGATCGGTATACTGTCCGCGCCGGAGATGTCATCTCCGACGCCGCTCTGGCCCAGGAACTGGCCCAACAGAAGTATCACCTGGTGCTGGCCAATATTGTGGCCGACGTTATCATCTCCTTGTCCGCCCGGGTCCCCGCCCTGCTGGCCGAACGCGGTGTTTTTCTCTGCTCCGGCATCATTGACATCCGGGCCCATGAGGTAGAGGCCGCTCTGCACAGCCACGGCCTGACGGTCACCAAGAAGCGGGAGAAAAACGGCTGGGTCGCGCTGGAAGCGCAGCTGGGTTGATGTTTACGGAGAAAGGAGCGTTTTCCCATGGATCGCGCGTTGGTCATCCATCCCGAATTCCCTGCCGGGCGGCGGATCATCGCCGTCAGCGACATTCATGGAAATCTGCCCTTTTTTCAGTCTCTTATGTCCAAAGCGGCGCTGACTCCTGACGACATCCTGGTTCTGGTGGGAGACATGCTGGAGAAAGGTCAGGACAGCCTGGAGTTGCTGCGCTTTCTCATGAAGCTGTCCAAGACCCACACCATCTATCCTCTGTGCGGCAACTGCGACGGCCTAGTGCTCCGGTTTTTCGAAACTGACGAGCTGGACCGCCGCTTTTTCTCCTTCTATCTGCCGCAGCATCCCGAGTCCACCCTACGTCAGCTGGCCCAGGAGGAGGGCTTTGACCAGACCCAAGATCTGCCCAAACTGAGAGCAGACCTGCGTGCCGCATTTCCTCAGGAGTGGGCCTGGCTACGCGCGCTGCCCACCATTTTGGAAACGGAACACCTTGTTTTCGTCCACGGCGGGGTCCCTTCTCTCCATCATATGGAGTTGCTGGAACGATGGGGCTGTATGAAAAACGATGACTTTCTTAGCCAGGGCTACTCCTTTGACAAGTGGGTCGTGGTGGGCCACTGGCCGGTCACCCTGTACCATTCCCACGTCCCATCCGCCGCCCCCATGATCCTGAAACATCGCAAGATCATTTCCATTGATGGCGGTTGTGTCCTCAAGGCGGATGGCCAGTTGAACGCGCTCATCCTCCCCTCAGAGGACTCCACCGACTTTGCCTGGACAGCCTGGGACGGACTGCCCACCGCCACCGCGTTAGACCAACAGGCCCCCTCTCTCGACTCGGTGAACATCCGCTGGGGCCGCAGCGCACTGGAGCTGTTAGAAGAAGGGGACGATACCTCTCTTTGCCGCCACCTGGAAAGCGGGCGGATTCTCTCCATTTTGAACCGATATCTGCGCCGGAGCCCGAGTGATCTGTGGTGCGAAGATTCCACCGATTACTGCCTTCCCGTCTCCCCTGGCGACCGTTTAACCTTAGTTGCCGCAGCCAAGCATGGTTTTTTGTGCAAAAAAGAGGGAGTTTCGGGCTGGTATTATGGCCGATTATCGGATATAATGGAAGGTGCCTGAAAATGATAAAGAACAAGGATTTGAATGTATGCTGGATTTCCATCCCCTTCAGTTAGACGATCTGCCCAAGCTGCGCCAATTTTTTGGGTACAGCGGCAGCCGCATCTGCGACACCACGCCCGGTACCATCTTCATCTGGCGTGATATGTACAAAACGGAGTGGGCCACCTACGACGGCTCGCTCTACTTCAAGGTCATTTATCCCGGTCTGGGAGAAACCTTCACCCTCCCTCTTGGCGGGGGCAGACAGGAACACTTCCGCCAGATCGCCGATTACTGCTGCGGAAGGGACATGCCCATCGCTTTTTATCCCGTCCCAAAGGACGAACTGGAACGCCTTCAGCAGTTTTTCCCCAACAGCGCCGCCATCGCCGAGCGAAATAGCTTTGATTACTTGTATCGGGCCGAGGATTTGAAGTATTTTCACGGGAAAAAGCTCAGCGGACAGCGCAACCACGTCAACAAGTTTTTAAAAACCTACGGAAGCTGGTCCTTCCGTCCCATCACACCGGAGGACATTCCGTCTATCAAGGCCTTTTTGGCCCGGTATGCCAGCCTGTGGGATAAGTCTGCCGCCTCCTTCCACGAGGATATCCGTAAGACCAATGAGGTGCTGGACAACTTCCAGACCTATGACCTCCTGGGCGGTATGCTGGTGGTAGAGGGAGAAATCGCCGGCTTCTCCCTGGGCGAAGTTGTGGGGGACACCCTATTCACCCACATTGAGAAGGCCGACCGTGACTACGAGGGCTGCTATCAGATGCTGGTGGCTCAGTTTGCCCAGCTGTTTGCCCAAGAGGGCATCCACTTCATCAACCGGGAAGATGACACGGGCGATCTCGGCCTGCGCACAAGCAAGCTGTCTTACCATCCGGTGGCCCTGCTGGAGAAGTTTACTGTCACCGTGGAGAACCCCTGCGGCTACTCTGAACCATAACTTACCGGCCCTGACCAAAAGTCAGGGCCGGTGTTTTTCCATTCGATCGTCGGTCACCAATAAAACTGGTGGCAGCCAATGGTCATATAATATGTACAGTTTTTCACAATCCAGGTTCCCTTTGATAATGCCGGAGCGAAGAAGTACATGCAGTCCCCCACAACGTCCGCTCCCTCCAGGCACATCTTCGCCGCCAGAACCGAAGAGTCGGTTGGCGGATCGTAGATAGTCCCGATTGAAGTGGGTTCAAACTGAACCCCGTCTTTGGTGTCAAAGACCACGTCTTTTATCGTATTGGGGAACACATCACTTTTCACCCGATTCAGTACCACGTTGCCCACCGCAATCTGCCCCAACAGAGATTCACCCCCGCTCTCGGCTGAGATGACCCGGGCCAGCCAATACAGATCCTCCTCGTTGTAGGACGCGGTCGGAGCCTTCGCCCCATCGGTATTCAGCTTGACGGTGGAGACAGTGGCATTCCAGCTTAGTCCTGCCCCGGTGGCCTGCGCCAGCACCCGCAGCGGCAGGGTCATCTTTCCTCCCACGATCCGGATTCCACCCGGCACATATAGGACTCGA
>JAYFPV010000224.1:0-4379 GCA_034927465.1 Lawsonibacter sp. | reverse complement strand
GACCGCAGTTAGGACAAAAGTTTGGTTTCTTTCCACTTTCTTCAACATCTTGCCTAGGCGCTTCTGTATGCGCTGGCTCCTTCCCCATGTCCTGCACCATCTTTTGGGCAAACTGCATGCCGACCATCATTCCGGCCATATCTGCGGCTGCACCACCACCAGAGGATCGTCCACTAGCCATTCCATCAAGCATCGATATCTGTTGATAGCGCCCCATGTCGCCAATCATGGTATGGGAAGCAGTTTTTGCAATCATTTCCTGAATCTCTTCCGGATAGGTAAAGCTCATAATGTTGAAATCGGTCACAGTAAGTCCTAGCTCATAGATCTGCATGTCGAGATCGGTCTTTATACCGTTGGAAATGTCAAAAGAGCTGATTTGTAAGTTAAACATATCCTTTCCCTCTTTGACAACCCACTTCATCAAAAGTTGATCAAGCACTGCCATAATACGAGGTTTTACGTCCTCAACTAGATAGGAACTTTTTATGCCAGCGACCTTATCAATCAGTCGAACATAGTCGTTAATTTTGAAAGTCACGGTACCGTTTGCGCGGATAGGCATGCCACCAGTAAGTTGAGGCGCGGGAATGTTAATTGCGCTTTTGGTTCCCCATTTCACTATGAATTCTTTGGTGTTTACAAAAAGGATCTCAGTACGCATACCAGAGTTGAAGCCGAATTTGAATCCTTTTAGAGTTGAGAGGAAAGGGATAATCTGTGATTCGATGTCATAGTCGCCTTCGTCTTTGAAGATTCCCTCAATCTTGCCATTGAAAAGGACAATCGCGTCCTGTCCAGGACGAATAACCAGCTTACTTCCCTTCTTGATCTCCCGGTTATACCACTTCCAAAAGATCATATCATCTCGAAATTCTTCCCATTCGACTACATTTGAAAACTGCCCCGAAAAAAAGCTCATTTGTTATGCAACCTTTCTGAATCCTGTATTCTTATACGAAAAAAATATAATGGCTCAAAAGCTTCTTCGACCACCGCTATGTGCATTACCACGGGAAGAGATTCCGCCACCTCCGCCATCGCGATCACTGTTTTTTTGTTTTGGACGTGCAACTTTGGTTACAGTTGTGCGGATATAGTGGTCAGTTTTTGATATAATACGTGAATTTGATTGGTTGAGGTAGGTGTTACCATTGGTAGTTACGACCCCACCCGCCTGATAAATCATAACGCCGGTGACTATGCCGCCAATCACAAGAGAAGCAACAAGCATGATGATAGGCGCAGCTGAGGACCCCTCTTTTTGTTCACTGGCATGATGCGGGGAAGCATAATAATTCGTGTCGCTATATGATTCGCTGTGATCAGAGGTTGACTCATGTTGCATGTAGGTAGCGGAGAGATTAATGTATTCATGCATTGCGCCGAGATAATCCCCATCTGACAGATAAGGAACAACTTCATCAAGTATGGACTCAATACGATAATAATTTATATAGATTTTCGCTGTGCCGTAGCCTTGAATTTGTACGCTTCTAGCATCAGGTGTCATATTTATGAGGAGCAGAACGGCAGAAGCATAACTTCCGTTTTCATCCCCAGCGTTCTCATCATAGAAGTCTTCGAGGTATTGTACATCGGTTTTACCACCCAAATCATCCGTGGTGACGATTATAATATCTGCGTCGGCTATTTCGGCATTTTGCTTGCTTGAGGTCTCCAATTCTGTAACTTCTGATTCGGAAAACAGGCCGGCATTGTCATAAATGCTTCGGCCTTCAAATGAGGCAAGGGCGGAGAAAGGAACAGCAACAGTCATAAGAATGATAGTTAGTAAGCACAAATGTGTTGTTATTTTTTTTATCACAGAGATCCCCCCATAAACGCAGCTATTACATTTAAAAGAGCAAAAACTGCTGCACTGATGCCAAAAAACCAAGCTGCAATTTTGCTGCGGCTAAGAGGAAGTTTCCCGGCAATTTTGCCGGTTTGACCATTCATTGCAAAAGAATATTCCTTTCGATTGTAATCACATCGGAACATCCATACCGGCAACAAGGCATATTCAGCGTTATTATTCTTAATATCAATTCTTTTGCTTAAAAATGTCACCGAATCATAACCGAAAATCGTAGAATTAATGTAGTTAGTTACATAATCTTCGGCACGGGATTGAACGCGTTGGAAAAGTTGCTGATAATCATAGTTATATTTCTCGGCAAGAAAGCCAGTCAAATATGGTATTTTAAACTGCTTTAAGTTTTGATAGTCGTAAGGCTCCAGCTTCTCCATTAGCTGGTCGTCCATTTTTTCAGAAGCATCTACGGGAATCTGCGAATAGTTGAGATCAACCTGACGGTGAACATGGAAGTACTTTGTTTCGGTATATCTATAGTCGCTGTCGGAATAAAAACGTACTTTAGTGCATTCCGCCAGAGCGTCCCCCAGACCGTTGAGGTCATATAGCCAAAATGGAACGTAAATTCCGGTTAGACTCTTAATCCGGTTGCTAGATGAAAACTTTTTCGGTGTCAGTCGTCCTTTTTTGCACCAGACCTCAAAAGCCTCTTGGGCTTGCTGTTTGCCAAGTGAAAAGGGAATGACTTTTGTCGGGCCCTGGCCGCCGCTCAGCCGATCACTTAAAACCACGCCGGCTCCACAAAAGCTGCAAGTTGTTGCCACGGTATCTCTATCGGTTAGGAGAACTGCGCCACAGTTTTTACATTGATATTGAGTAAGCTGGTGGTCATCCAAGTCATTATCCGTATGGTGCGTGGTACTGGACTGGGTGTCAAATTGCTGCGCCATGACATCAATAGGTTCGTTATAACTACAGCTATCGCAATGAAGCATGCCGCTTGCACTATCAAATGCCATATCGGCACCACAGTTTGGGCATTTATATTGTACTACCATAAACTTATCCTTTCGATTTGCTGGGCAGCGCCTCAAGGAAAGGGAAAAGCCGCCTTGGAAGATTTATCCAAAGGCAGCTTCTTCCCTTGATTAATTATTTAAACCTTCTTTAAGTGCGGTTAGCTCATCATCAATACTGGCATCTGGCGCGGCAGAATATTTTGCTTTCAAATCCTCAATGGAAGATTCGGAAGTCTGATTCAACTCGGCCATCGCCTTGGCCTTGTCAAGAGCGTTGTTGGCAAGCTCCTCATAGCGGTCGAAGCTGGTGATGGAATCATTGGCACCAGAAACCGAAGAAACCATTTTTTGCATACGCTCTTGCGTTCTTGCCACCGCGAACTTGCCCTTAATCATCTCTTTGCGTGACTCAAGCTCACGCACATCGGTCACAAGCTTGTCATGCATCTGACGCATATGCGCGGCGTTTGCCTTGGAGAATTCATAGGCTTTCTGAAGGTTCGGCAGCTTTACTGCAAGCCCTGCTTTGTGTTCAAGAAATTTCCGAGCATCTGCTTCATTATTGACTTCCAGCGCCTTGACTGCATATGTTTGCATTTTCGAGATCTCTTCGCCACATTCATCTAGTGCACGCTTGGAACGCTGCTCCTCCGCCATTATTATGGCAGTTTCTGATTTCACTTTTCCTAAATCGCTGTTTAGATTTCTCAGGCACTGGTCAATCATTTTTTCGGGATCCTCAGCCTTGTCAAGAAGTGCATTAATGTTGCTTGCCATAATTTCCTTAAATCGTGCCAGAATACTCATGCATAGTCCCTCCATATTATCATCAATCTAAGTCGCTGTTACGGCTTACGATGTCCGTCGCGACAAATTCAATGGGTTATAAATTTATGATAATTATATTATAGTCAAGCTGGTAGCCAAGTGTATTTTTTCCTCATTCGAGTTATCGACTACTGGAGTAAAATCAAGTCCTCCAAAAAGGCCTTCTGTGCCACTAAAAGATATTCATCCATTTCTCATAGTGCGACCATCGGACATAAGAATTGTATTCTAAGCATACTTAGTTTTGGCTTAAGACGAATCCATTCTCATATGTGCCCATCATCCTTGGCACAACATGTTCACGGTTGAATTCTCTCTCATCTTTTTCTCTTAAACAATAAATACACTTATGTTTCATTTTACACCTATCACAGATCAGTTTACTGCGGAAACTTATCTATTGCAGAAAAATACAAAAGGCCTTATATAGCAAGAAATTAGCAAAATATCTAAATTCAACCTTGGGAATGTTTTCTTATTATGAATATAACATGAAATCTTTCGAAAAACAACAAAGTTTGACACCACATTCTTTTTGTTCTATGTTTCATGTTAGCCTCCAAGATGAATCACTTGCGATTTTCTCACTGAGATGAAAATATAAATCTAGAGTGTCTATTATAATAGAAATTTTGTCTCAGAACAACTGAAACTGATACCCAATGTAGCATTATTCATAATGATGCTGAACATCTATATTCACGCGGCTGAAA
>JAYFPV010000389.1:0-6754 GCA_034927465.1 Lawsonibacter sp. | reverse complement strand
TTTCGTGCAATGCTGAGCATTCCCCCTCAGCATTGCGATCCCTTTTTGCATCGTGCGCTGAGAAATGCCGATCCATATCACCAAGAACCTTTTGCTATGTTTCATTTGTATGCGCTTGCCCATAATAGGCGCCCGGTCCGTGCTTGCGCAGGTAGTGCTTGTCAAGCAGCTCTTTCTGCATGGGGCCTTGCCCCGGCGATAGCATCATGGCATGCCAGTTGAGAAAGGCCACCTCTTCCATAACCACTGCGTTATGAACCGCGTCGTCGGGATCCTTCCCCCAAGCAAAGGGACCATGGCTGTGAACCAGAACACCCGGGACACTCATGGGTTCGATGCTGCGAAAGGTCCCCACAACAACATTCCCTGTCTCTCGTTCATAGTTTCCCGCTATCTCTTCCTGCGTCATCATGCGGGTGCAGGGAATCTCTCCATAAAAATAGTCTCCCTGCGTGGTTCCCATGGCAGAGATCCCACGTCCTGCCTGAGCAAACACCGTGGCCCATCTGCTGTGGGTATGCACAATTCCCCCCAGCGCAGGAAACGCAGTATACAAAACCAGATGTGTGTCTGTGTCGCTGGAGGGATTCCATTGGCCCTCCACCCGCATTCCGCTATGCAAGTCCACCACAACCATATCTTCCGCTGTCATGGCATTGTAATCCACACCGGACGGCTTGATGACCACCAGCCCTCGCTCTCGATCTATGCCGGACACATTTCCCCAGGTAAACGTGACCAGCTGGTGCTTTGGCAGCATAAGATTGGCCTTGAACACCTTTTGTTTGAGTTCTTCCAGCATGCTTTTTCCTCGTTTCCTTCGCGTTCCGCCGTTGTTCCGTGACTCACATCTTCAGCTTCCACGCCATATCCGCAAGGAAGAGCTGCTGCTTCAGCGTTTCAAATACCGTGTCCTTGCCGATGTGAACAAATTCAATCCCCATCATTTCTGCCCAATCCTCCAGCATCCCCGGTGTCGCGGCGTAGGACAGCACCGTATGATGCGCTCCCCCGGCTAAAATCCAGCACTTGGCCCCGGTACACAGATCGGGCATCGCCCGCCACATCACCCGGGCGACCGGAAGGTTCGGCATTTCCAAAATTGGTTTTACTGCCTCGATCTCCTGCACGACCAAGCGCAGACGGCCCCCCATATCCACCAGCGAGACCACCACGCCCGTTCCCTCGGCTCCTTCAAATACCAAGCGTGCCGGATCCTTCTCATTCATACCAATGCCAAGAGGATGCGTCTCAATCCGGGGTTTTTCCCCTTGGACCGCCAAAGTCGGGCAAACCTCCAGCATATGAGCACCCAGAGAGTACTCCTCCCCTTCCTTGAAGTGGTAGGTGTAGTCCTCCATAAAGGCTGATCCGCCCCACATCCCCTGCGTCATGGTTTTCAGCAAATAGGTCATGGCCGCTACCTTCCAGTCCCCTTCGCCTCCGTAGCCGTACCCCTTTTCCAGCAAGCACTGCGTCGCTAACCCGGGCAGCTGCTCCATTCCGTACAGATCTTCAAAGGTATTGGTAAAAGCATTCGCCCCAACCCGATCCAGAAAACGCTGAATGGCAATTTCTTCCCGCGCCTGGTAGCGCACGTTGTCCAACTGATCGGTAGCTATTTCATAGTTCTGCTCGTATTCAGCCATTCGCGCGTCAATCTCTTGTTCGGTGACGCTGTGCATCTCCAATACCAAATCACCAACGGCCCAGGTATTCACCTGCCAGCCCAGCTGCATCTGAACGCCCACCTTGTCTCCTTCGGTGACCGCCACATTGCGCATGTTGTCCCCGAAGCGGCAGACCTTCAGCTTGCGGCTTACCATGGACCCTACAGCGGCGCGCATCCACAAGCCAAGCTCGGCCAGCGGTTGCTCATCCTGCCAATATCCCATGATAATTTTCCGGGGCAGACGCATCCGGGCCCCAATGAATCCATGCTCCCGGTCCCCATGAGCAGACTGGTTCAGGTTCATGAAGTCCATGTCAATTTCTTCGTTTGGAATCTCGCGGTTGTACTGCGTGGCAAAGTGGCACCAAGGCTTTTGAAGCAGATTCAACCCGTTGATCCACATCTTGCTTGGGGAAAAGGTGTGGCACCACGTAATAATCCCGCAGCAGTTGTCATCGAAATTAGCCTGCTTCATCCACTGGACCGCTTCTTCCTCGGTTTTTATGGTAGCCTTGTAGACCAATTTGCACGGAATCTGCGTGGAGGCATTCATCCGTTCCGCCATCTCCTCTGCCCGGGCCGCCACCGTTTCCAGGACCTCGGGGCCGTACAGATACTGGCTGCCCACCAGAAACCAGAACTCACACTGTTTCATTTCCATCGGTTGCTCAACCTTTCCATTTCCATTCAAATCAAGGCGGATACGGCTATCCGCTCAATGGGCAGACCACCTTCATAGCGACTGAGAAACGTCTCAAAGCCGGCCTTTTCTGCCGGATCCGGGTCCACGCAAGTGCCTGCTTCCCCCGCAAAGACTCGATCCCGCAGGTAGTCACTTAACGTCTCCCCCAGCTCGCGTTGCTTTAAGAACGCAGCCAGCAGAGCCATTCCCCATGGCCCGCCCTCACCCGCCGTCTTCAGCACAGAAATCGGAACGCCTGCTGCGGCGGCCATCATTTTTTGCCCCACCCCAGGCGTCTTAAAAAAGCCACCGTGGCCCATCAGCCGATCCACGGCAACACCCTCTTCAGATAGAAGATTTATACCAATTCGGAGGGTGGCCAGAGCGGAATAGAGCTGAGTTCGCATCAAATTGGCAAAGGTGAATCGGGTCTCCGGCGCACGAACCAGCAACGGACAGCCCGCTTCCAGCTTTGTGATCGGCTCTCCAGAGAGGTAGTTGTACAGGAGCAGCCCCCCTCCGTCCGGCTCTCCTTCCAGCGCCTGGCAGAACATGGCCGAATACACCCGATTTCGATCGGATTCGACCCCAATGGCGTTTAAAAATTCACCCAGCATTTCGGCCCAAGCATTGATCTCGTTGGTGCAGTTGTTGCAGTGGACCATTGCCACAGGGTTTCCCTCCGGCGTGGTGACCAGATCAATCTCCTCATGCACCTGCGGCAACGGCTTTTCCAGCACAATCATGGCAAAGACCGAGGTTCCCGCTGATACGTTCCCTGTTCGGGGGGCAACCGCGTTGGTGGCCACCATACCGGTTCCGGCATCTCCCTCGGGCGGGCACAATGCAGCTCCGGACTCTAGTATTCCGGACGGATCCAGCAGCCGCGCGCCTTCCGTGGTCAGCCTCCCAGCCGCCGTCCCAGCGGGCAGTACCCGCGGCAACAGCGTTTCCAGTTTGATCGGCAACCCGTGCTTTTCCAGTCGCTCTTCCAATTGCCTTGCCATCCGCGGATCGTAAGTACCGCTGGAGCTGTCGATGGGGAACATTCCGCTGGCCTCCCCCACCCCAAGCACCTGCTCGCCGGTCAGCTTCCAGTGGACATACCCGGCCAGCGTGGTTAGAAAAGCGACTTCCTTCACATGAGACTCTCCGTTCAGAACGGCCTGATAAAAGTGGGCCACAGACCATCGCTGCGGGATATTAAACGCAAGTAAGCGGGTCAACTCGGCTGCGGCCGGGCCTGTCGTGGTATTGCGCCAGGTACGGAAGGGAGTTAATAGCTCCCCCTCCCGGTCAAAGGGCAGATACCCGTGCATCATGCCGGAAATGCCCATCGCTCCCACGCGCCTGAGCGGAAGACCGTATCGTGCCTCCACTTCTGCGGCCAACTTCCCATAGCAGTTCCGCAATCCGTTCCATACTGCTTCTAAGGAGTAGGTCCAGATTTTATCAACATATTGGTTTTCCCAGTCGTGGGCGCCTGAGGCAAGAGGGACGTGATCTGGGCCGATGAGTACCCCCTTTATTCGGGTGGAACCCAGTTCAATGCCCAGATAGGTGTCTCCCACCTCCAGTGCCTCACAAATCTCAGTCTGATTCATGCGTGTCCTCCGTTTCCGGTCCTTCTCCGTCGTCTTCCGGAAGCTCCCATGGAAGAAGAAACTCCCCCTTTGCCAGCAACCGGACGGAATGGGCCAGCAAAACCGTCCCCGCCAGCGAAAACACAATCAGTGCTACCAAGTAACCCATTTTCCCGTCGGAAAAGGCCGCCTGCCGAAGACCCCATGCAAGATAGAGCAGGTATGCTCCTCCCACCATGCGCAATAAAAGAGTCAACTGCGGTAGTTTCTTTTGCGTCAGCTTTTTCCTCATGAAGCTCACCCTCTCCGTCCGGATTTTTATCCCCATCAGCCCTTCTTGCGCTTGGAGAGCAGATCCACCGTGACCGCCCCCAGCAGAACACAGCCTTTGACAATCTTCTGCACGTTGGTATCATAGCCCGCCAGGGACATGCCGTTGTTCAGGATTCCCATGATAAATGCGCCGACCACCGCACCGATTACCGTACCTACGCCGCCGGAAGTGGCGGCTCCGCCGATGTAACAGGACGCAATGGCATCCATTTCAAACCCGTCGCCCGCTTTCGGCGTGGCGGAGGCATTCCGGGCAGAAAGGACAATGCCCGCCACGCCGCACAGCAGCCCCATATTCACATAGACCCAGAAAAACACCTTTTCCGTGTTGATCCCGGACAGACGAGCAGCCTTAGCGTTGCCGCCCATAGCATAAATCTGTCGGCCTGCAACGGTTCGCGTGGTAATAAACTGGTAAATGCCAACCAGAATTGCCATCAGAATCAACACAACTGGAATACCTTTATAACAGCTGAGCTTATAGAAAAAGAAGATTACAATCCCAATGATGACAGCATCTTTTGTAACCAACTGCCAAATGGGGGCCATCGGCAGCCCATGCTTTTTCGCGGTAATTGTAGATTTCATCTCAAGCAAAACAATCAGTACGCTGATGGCCAGGGCTACGAGCAGACTGATGAGATCCGCGCCCTGCGCTCCACCAAGTGCCGTACCCTTTGCCATTGGAACGGTCGGAAGAAAGCCACTTCCAATCCAGGTGTAGTCCGCAGGCAGCGGTCCCTTTGTCTGAGAGCGAAGAATGACATAGCAGACTCCACGGCCAATGAGCATGGTGGCCAGTGTGACAATAAAAGGTGGGATTGCAAGCTTTGAGACAAAAAAGCCAACAAAAATTCCAAACAGAAGGCCCACCGCCAGGGCGGCCAGAAACGCCGCAGGAGCGTTCATGTGGAAATCCACAATTAGCGTGCCTGCTACCGCTCCACAGGAGGCCACTACAGACCCAACACCCAAGTCAATGTTTCCAGTCAAAACGCATAGAAGCATGCCCACCGCCAAAATTACCACATAGCCGTTCTGCATGATCAGGTTATTGATGTTCATGGGGGTCAAGTTTGAACCTTTTGTGAGAAATGCAAAAATTAAATATACCGCAACCAGCGCCAGCACCATTCCATATTGCTTCATACTTAGGTTGGCCTGTTTCCAATTCAGGCTTCCCTGCTTCGGCTCAGCCAAACTCGGACTTTTCTGTCCCATTTACACCGCTACCTTTCTATTGTGTGCCATGATGCAGGCCATAATAGCTTCCTGTGTCATCTCTTCTCCGCAGAGCTCACCGGCCACTTCTCCATCATTAAGAATATAGGTACGGTCACAGGTACCAATAATCTCCGGCATTTCCGATGAAATGACAACGATTGCCTTCCCGGCTTTAGCCAGCTCATTGATAATACTGTAGATCTCGTATTTTGCGCCCACATCGATTCCCCGGGTCGGCTCATCCAAAATTAAGATATCCGGCTGAGTAAGCATCCACTTCGCCAGTACAACCTTCTGCTGGTTGCCGCCGGATAAAGACGCCACCTCCTGATCCACGGAACTTGCCTTAACGTTGATCCGCGTGCGGTACTCCTCCGCTCGGACCGCCTCTTCATTCCGATTCACTACGCCACGACTGGAAAAGAAATTATGAAGGGCAGCCAAGGTCATGTTAAACTTAATGCTGTCAATCAGAACCAATCCATAGGTCTTCCGATCCTCCGAGACATAGGCCAGCTTACAGTCAATGGCATCCCGAACCGTTTTCAGATGCATCTCCTTCCCATGAATTATCTGCTGTCCGGTGATTTTTTGTCCGTAAGAACGACCAAACAGACTCATACCCAGTTCGGTGCGTCCCGCTCCCATCAGTCCCGCCAGCCCAACCACTTCACCGGAGCGAACATAAAGATTAATGTTGTTTAAAACCTTGCGCTCGGCATCGTCCGGGTGATAGACCGTCCAGTTCTTCAGCTCGAACATCACATCCCCAATCGGACATCCTTCCCGCTTGGGATAGCGGTTGGTGAGTTCCCGGCCCACCATCCCTTTTATGATGCGTTCCTCGGAAAAGTCGTCCTGCCCCTTATGTAGCGTTTCAATGGTTTTCCCGTCCCGGATGATGGTAATTGAGTCGGCCACGTAGCTGATCTCATTGAGCTTGTGCGAAATCATGATACAGGTAATCCCCTGTGCTTTGAGTTGAAGCATCAACTCCAGCAGCTGTTGGCTTTCCAAATCATTCAGCGCGGCGGTCGGCTCATCCAAAATTAGCAGGTCCGCTTTTTTGCCCAGTGCCTTGGCAATTTCAATCAGTTGTTGCTTGCCCACGCCCAGGCTGTTCACTGGAATGTTGACATTCTCTCCCGGCAACCCAACCCTGGTCAGCAGTTCTTTGGCTCGTCTCCGTGTCGCAGTCCAATCGATTACGCCTTTGCTTCTTGTCTGCTCATTCCCGATAAAGACGTTTTCCGCAATGGA
>JAYFPV010000176.1:0-4934 GCA_034927465.1 Lawsonibacter sp. | reverse complement strand
CAGCTTGACATTGGTGAGCTTTCTGGCGTGGCCATACGGAAGGGCAAACCTTTCCGCCAGCTGTTCCGCAATATCTTCTGTCCGGATTGCCGATCCAAACGGCAGGTTCTGAACGGCATCAGCAATGAATTCTCCGTATTTAAGCTGTTTCATATTCTCGCCTCTATTGATGATATTATTTAGCAGAAATGCGTCTGTATTATTAACGCTATAATATCTTTATTCACAGAAGAAATATATTTCAAGTACATCAAATACAACAAGGGGTTGCGCTCTATTTGTTATTACCTGACTTGGTATAAACAAGTGGAAGAAAAATATCGTCAACGATCTCTGTTATGACTTCGTCGGATATGGGTTCTTGTTTGGTAATTATCTCGCTCCGCAGCAGGTCCCACGGCAAGGAGATAATTCGGGGCGTCAGCTTTTCCAGGCAGATTTCTCCGCGAAGTTCCGCGTTTTCCAGAATCGTCGTCAAAGCTACCGTAATCTTGTTCTCTGAGCTCCGCCCAATCATCTGCTGCATGGACTTGATGATCATGCGCCACACCTGCGGTTCCATCATAAGTCCCCTGATCGTTTCCGCTCCAATTACTCTTAGCGGCTCAGTGCGTGTATGGAGATAGGTATACACATCGCCGCGCAGATTTCCGGTATTCGGAATCTCATTTGAGATTTTCGGTAAATATCTGCGCATGGCCGCAATCACAAGTTCAGACTTATTGGTCCAGCGGCGGTAAAGGACCGCTTTATTTGTCCCCGCCCGTGTTGCAACGCTTTCCATCGTCAGTTGCGTATAGCCGATTTGGATAAGTTCATTCCATGCGGCTTGCAGGATTGCTTTTTCCAAAAGTTCTCCGCGGCGACGTGTACCTTTCTTTTGCTCGTCCATCGTTTAGCTCCCTCCATGCCTTGATAGTCAATTCGGTTTTGTTGCATGTGTACATAGAAAACTTAAAGTTTCTTATTTCTATATTGAGAATGCCACTTGAATAAAATTTGAATTTATCCTATCATATTTACATAAGAAACGCAACGTTTTCTATTTAAGGCGAAGGGAGATTCTTCATGAGTACAGAGAATATAAAGCCGGCAAAAGAAAAACTAACTCCTGTCGTGCTCAGGACCGCCATTGTTCTGGTCGTCGGCGCGCTTGCGCCGTTGTTTGATTCAACCATGGTAAATGTGGCAATCCATACGATTGCGGCTGATATGAAAACAACAATTTCCACCGTACAGTGGATCACAACGGGATATGTTCTGGCGATGGGGCTTGCTGTCCCGGTTTCAGGTTGGGCCACCAACCGCTTCGGCGGCAAACGGTTATATATCTTTTCATTGGCAATTTTTCTAATCGGCTCCATATGCACGATGCTGTCATGGAACATCGAAAGCATGATTGCTTTCCGGGTCATTCAGGGAATCGGTGCCGGGTTAATGATGCCGACACTGCAAACGGTGCTTGTACAGGCTGCCGGAGGACGCAATCTTGGGCAAATCATGTCTATTGTCAGCATACCCGCTCTCCTTGGGCCGATCCTTGGCCCAGTATTAGGAGGGATTATTGTAAGTAGCTTAGGCTGGCGTGCCATCTTCTGGGTTAATATTCCTATTTGCATTGTAGCTATTCCTTTAGCTGTGTGGGGAATACCGGCTGATAAGCTTTCGGAGAAGAAAGCATCTCTTGATGTGGTCGGTCTGTTATTACTCTCTCCGGCGTTTTCTTTTCTGATCTACGGCATTGCCCAGATTGCCAGACACGGGAGTTTAAGTAGCAGCGCGGTCTATGTTCCGCTGATCATCGGCATCGTTTTGATGGCATTCTACGTCATCTATGCTCTGAATACGAAACGGGAACCGGCTTTGAATGTGCGGATGTTCAAATCCGTCAATTTTACCGCTTCCAATATCCTGCTGATTTTTAGCGGAATCATCACAAACGGAGCCATGCTGATGCTGCCGCTCTATTATCAGGAGGTGCGTAGTGCAAGTGCCTTGTCTGCCGGATTATGGCTGATTCCTCAGGGCATAGGAATGCTGCTCACCAGAAGTTGGGCGGGAAAAGTGGCAGACCGTGACGGCTCTCGAAATATCGTGCTGATGAGCCTCACTGCTACCGCGATTGGCACGCTGCCGTTTGCTTTTGCTGGCACGAATACAAATTTTATACTTCTGGCCGTTGCCTTGTTGATCAGAGGGGCGGGGCTTGGCGGGTTGTTTATTGCAATTATGATGTCCGCTTATATTGGACTTCCAAAAGAGCAGGTTCCCCACGCAAGTATTGCCACAAGGATTTTTCAGACCATCGGCGGGGCTTTCGGGTCGGCCATCCTTGCGACTGTCCTCCAAAGCCAGACGGCGGGCCACGCAGAATCCGATCTTCAAGCGATTTCAAATGCATTCAACACCTCTTTCTGGTGGTCAATTGGCTTTACTGTGGCGGCAGTGATTCCTACATTGTTTTTGACGATGCATAAAAAGGTAAGGTGAATGCTTTGACAACCGCATATAGAAATAAAGAAATGATCCATTTGCATCATTTCTGGCAATAATGCAGTGCCTTCCTGTGTTAAAAAAAGTCTACCTTAATCAGCACTCTGCCGAAAATATGCCAAAAAGTCGTATGAATTCGGACTTTTTGGCATATCACGGCAGATTAGACGAATATAGAACTTATTATTTGCAAATTTCCAAGGTTATTCCACTTGTATCGAACAGGCTTCCGTCGTTGCTCACGTTGTCGAATGTATAGACATATGTATACACCAGCGACGTAACTCCGTTCTTTTTCATGCTGATATCGCCCTTCACTGGCAGCCCGCTATTTTTATCCAGGTAAACGTTCTCTATTGTCTTCTCTCCAGGCGTAGTGCTATTATCTGTTCTGGACAGCTTTTTCAGTTTCGTTCCATCGGCGGCTTTTACGGTTCCCTTATCTTTCCAACCGGCTCTTCTTGTTCCCTCTTTATATTCGTTTACATATGCCTGTTTTTCGCATACCATCATATTTGAAAATTGCGAGGGGCTTCCATTGAAAACTGAACCCGTAAGTTTGCCCTGAGCGTCTGCGGTGACCTTTATGTACTTTGCCCCGTTCTCAAGTACATATGCGCCCCCGGTTCTTTGCAGTGTATCGGTCCCCTTGATAGGCTCCAGAAAATCAACTCTCTTATCGTGTGTTTTAGAATCATCCCACGTTTCAATAACAGAGGCAATGCTTCCGTCAGGGTTGTACAACGTCTTTTTCCCAGAGTATACGTCCTCTTGTACGGCAGAAGATGCAGCAGCGGTGTTGGCTGTCTGAGCATGAGCAGCCGTTTTATCAGTTGCCGCAAAGGCGGAAATTGATGTGGCTGCAAGTGTTGCGATGATCATGATGGATATTAGTATCTTCTTCATTGTTGAATTCTTCCTTTCATGTAGATATTAATCTTTGCTTTAATATACAGTTCTGTTTGAGTAAACGACTTCTCTCCTGCTGCCTGCTCTGTTCCGTCATTATTACACTTTCATTTTATCCTCCTATCTTCCCTTATGCGACAAAACACCTGCCAACACATTCACCATAACAGGCAGATGTAATTTTTCTGTCGATTAGTTGTGTCGAAGTTGTAATTTTCCTGTCAAATCGGACACTAATCCATAACACAATTAACAACTTAATGGAAAAGGGTTATACTTATAAATGGGACTACCATTTTTATGCAACAGGAAAAGAGAAACCCGAAAATTCAATTTGGTATAAGCCGCGTTGCTTTACATCTTTGAGACAACTGAGTGTTATGCTTTAAATAAATGTGTTTGCGGTATAGAGAGGCTGGTGGATCAATTTGCTGAATATTTTGATTGTTGAAGACGAGTTGCCAATCAATGAGCTAATTTATGTAAATCTGCGCGATGAAGGATACTGTTGTACTCGTGCTTACGACGGAAAAGAAGCGGCTGACCTCATTGAAAACAATAACTATGACCTGATTTTACTGGACATCATGCTGCCAGAAATCAATGGATATGAATTGTTGGATTATGTACGACCATTAGGAACGCCTGTGATTTTTATTACCGCAAAAACCGATATAAGTGATCGAATCAGGGGGCTGAAACTCGGAGCCGATGATTATATTTCCAAACCGTTTCAGGTGGGAGAACTGCTGGCGCGGGTAGAGGCAGTACTTCGGCGTTTTGGAAAAAGCAAGAGAAAGATTGAGTTGTACGGCGTAACGATCGATTTGAATTCCCGTGAGGTACGAAAAGACGGTCAGCTTGTAGAGCTGACCGTGAAAGAGTTTGATCTACTGATTGAGTTAATTCAAAATAAAAACGTAGCACTCCGACGAAGTTGGCTGTATGAGCGCGTGTGGGAGAGTGAATTCATCGGCGAGACTCGGACACTTGATACGCATATCCAACGACTTCGCAAAAAGCTGGGATGGGAAGACCGTATAAAGACCGTATTCCGAATTGGTTATCGGCTTGAGGTATAAGAAATGAGGTTGTTTTCTAAGGTTTTTATTACTGTTATACTGATTCTTTGCTGTTCACTGGTCTTGTCGGGTTATCTGTTGATATCAATCTCATACCGTCAAGCCGTGGATAAGGAAGTCGGCAAAGCACTGGATCAGTATCAAATGGTTAAATTCATCATGGAATCGAAGTCTATCGGAGAGAAAACGGCTATATCGACAGACCGCGATTTCTTCACAAACCTGATGCCTGAATCCTATGACCAGAATGCCGACCCGCATTTACTGGCCGTCTTTTCCGAGGATATGCAGGTGCTATACAGCGATTATCCCTCAGGCTTCGATTTCTCCTTATTAAAGCAGGTAAACGAGCAGAAGCTGTATTATAAAATTCAGCAGGCAGGGGACTCCTTTATTTTGACAGTAATGGGCCGTTTTACGCTATATGAGACGCCGATTTACTTAGCGGTG
>JAYFPV010000030.1:0-3619 GCA_034927465.1 Lawsonibacter sp. | reverse complement strand
GGGGGATGGAACGGCTAAACGCAGTGGATTTCTATGATCCGGAAGGAAAAGAAGTGGAAATTCCCCTGAATCCGCGTTTGACGCCCCAGCAAAATGCGGCGAAATATTATAAGGAATACCATAAGGCCAAAACGGCGGAGGAGATGCTGACCATCCAGATGGAGAAGGGGCGGCGGGAACTAGATTATCTGGACAGTGTACTGGAGAACATTACCTTGGCGGAAGGGGAGCGGGACCTTCAGGAGATCCGGCAGGAACTGGTCGACACTGGTTATCTGCACCGGCAGACTAAGGCCAAGGACCGAGGAAAACGGATCTCATCCAAGCCAATGGAGTTTCATTCCTCTGCGGGACTGCGCATTTCCGTGGGGAAAAATAACACACAGAACGATCTGCTTACCTGCAAGCAGGCATTTAAAAGCGACGTTTGGCTCCACACCCAGAAAATTCACGGCTCCCACGTTATCTTGTGGACGGAGGGAAGCCAGCCTGACCCGCAAAGCCTGCATGAGGCTGCCTGCCTGGCCGCCTGGTTTTCCCAGGCGCGAGAGTCCGGCAAGGTACCCGTGGACTACACGCCGGTGAAATATGTGAAAAAGCCAGCGGGGGCGCGTCCTGGAATGGTGATTTATACAACCTATGAAACGGCTTGGGTAACTCCGGATGAGGCGCTGGTCAAGCGTCTTCGGGTGAAATAGAACGGTTTTCTCCGTTAAAAACAGATAAAAGCGCCCTCCGTCAAAAGGAGGGTGCTTTTTTGATGAACGGGTAAAATAACGTCGGAAGTATAAAAAAACGGCATTATTCTTAACAAATTCAGATAAAATATACAAGATCGCGGGAAGAAGTCTAGGCAATATTGCCCTTGAATCAAGCTGGAAAATTGGTTACAATATGGTAACAAAAGTAACAAGCAATTGCTTTTGGTTGTCATAATTATGACAAAATTTGTATCCTAGGAGTGTAGACAATGACACGCAAGCTGTTTTCAATGTTGCTTTGCGCCTTTGCCTTACTCCTCCTAATGGGTGCCGGCACAGCTTCTGAGCAGACGGCAACCATCTTGGCAGAGGAGGAGAGCGCGGCTGTCTCTGACAGCGTTGCGCTTGAGACTGATACCCAGTCTACGGATAAGGTAAGTAGCCAGGCGATTCCAGCAGCATCTGCTGCCAGCCCATTTGAGCTGGCGGAAAATACGGAGAGCGGCCTTCTGATCGACGGAGAGTATGCCCCGGCCGATGTGGCCATGACCAGACAGAATGGTGTCACCTATGTGGCATTGGTCGCCATGGCCCAGGCCATGGACGAGACCGCCCAGATTTCCTGGAACGAAACTTCCAGTGTGGTGACGGTCACCACGGCGAAGCTGAGCTTGACTGCCGAGGTTGGTCAGCTCTATCTGGAGGCCAATGGCCGGTATTTATATTTGCCGGAAATGGTTCAGCTGGTGCAGGGCCGTGTGACGGTTCCTTTGTGGGCGGTAGCCCAGGCGTTTGATGCTGAAATCGGTTGGGATTCTGCTGCCGGAATCGTAACGGTTGTTCGGGGCAGCGGAGGGATTTTGTCGGGCGATTTGTTTTACGATCAGAAAAATTTGTTTTGGCTGTCCCGGATTATCCATGCCGAAAGCGGAAACCAACCCTTGGAGGGGCAGATTGCGGTTGGAAATGTGGTGATGAACCGGGTGGCCAGCCCTATCTATCCAAACAGTTTGGAGGGGGTGCTGGCGCAAAAAAACCAGTTTTCCACCTACAAATCCGGTGCTTTGGCCAGCCGGTCTCCCAATGTGTCCAGCGTGATTGCTGCCAAGCTTGTGCTGGATGGCGGTATTGTGAAAGAGACGCAGGGAGCACTTTACTTTGACTCTAATACGAACAGTTGGGCTGCCCGGAATAAAGAATGTGTTGCCGTTATCGGAAACCACAAATTCTATCGTTAACGTCAAACAAAGCGGCTGCCTGCGGGCGGCCGCTTTGCTATACTCGGGAATGCTGCAAATTGATTTGCAGATTTGGCTTCCTTTGAGACCAGAAGTAAGAAAGGTCTCATAAAACACAGACAGGTTGAGAATTTTATCATCATTGTATATACAATCAGATATAGACTTCAACTTATTGCCGTGATATAATCCTATCGCGTCGCAAAAAAAGGCGTTCGGAACAAAGAACGCCCATGCCGTACCAAAGGGAAGGCACTCCGTTGAAAAAACGCCTTGGACTATGCGGCTGCGTGCGGAAAACGCCGGACAAAATTTGTTTTGTGCAGTGGAGCAATTTTTACCATAAGGCCTGCTTTTCTGTCAAATATGATTTACTTCTTTGAATATTTATGTGATAATAGAGCTTAACTTACTGCGGACGGATGCGGGGTATGCATGAGGCGTTAGGAAGCGGCTGTGGCCGCTTTGATGCTGTGTACACCCGGCGCATAGGCGGGACGAACGACAGCGGAGGACAATAGGAGGATAGGAACGATGACAAGAAGCAATGCCCGCGAGATTGCGGTGCAGTTGATTTTTTCTCTGGGCTTTGGCAATGAATGCGCCGAGGAGCTACTGAATCGGCAGCTGACCCAGGAGCGTTTTGCGGAGTTGGCGGAGGAATTGCCGCTGTATGTCCAGTTTCCAAATGAAAAGCAGGTTCGGTACATCAGAGAACTTGTCCAGGGCGTGTTCTCTCATGGGCCGGAGCTGGACGAATATATCAGCAGATATGCAATGGGTTGGTCGTTTGCCCGTATTCCTCGTATGGCCGCGGCCATCATGCGAACGTCCATGTACGAGGTGTTGTATATGCCGGATATCCCAAACGCCGCCGCCATCAACGAAGCGGTGGAGATTGCAAAGAATTACGAGCCGCAGGAAGTGGTGTCGTTTGTCAACGGGATCTTGGGTACCTTTGTTCGCACGGAATTTGCCGACACGCCTGCCAAACCGGAGAAGGACACGGAGAAGCAGGACGAGGATGATGAACCGACCGGAATGGGAGAGGCGGAGGACTGATCATGTCTGTCCTTGGACTGGATACCAGCAACTATACGACCTCGGCGGCGGTCTTTGACGGCCGGGAAGGCCGCAACGAAGGAATCCTGCTGGAGGTTCGCCCCGGCGAATTGGGGCTGCGGCAGAGCGACGCATTATTTCAGCATGTCAAGCGTCTTCCGGAGTGTTTTGCCCGGTTGGAGCAGGACGGTCTCCTCCGAGCCATTGATGCGGTTGGAGCCAGTACCCGACCCAGAGCGGTGGAAGGCTCTTATATGCCTTGCTTTTTGGCAGGTGCCTCCCAGGGACAGAGCCTGGCTCATACCCTGGGAGTACCCTTTTTTACTCATTCACACCAGCAGGGGCATCTGGCCGCGGCGGCATGGTCGGCCGGACGGCTGGATTTGCTGAATCGGCCTTTTTTGGCTTGGCACCTGTCCGGTGGGACCACCGAGCTGCTGAAGGTGGAATCTGTCGGGGGCGAGCTCCAGACGGAGTGTGTGGGCGGAACCAGTGATATCTCTGCTGGCCAGCTCATCGACCGTACCGGTGTCATGCTTGGCCTTCGATTCCCGGCGGGCAAGGCCCTGGACGAGCTTTCAGGTCAGGCAGACCAGCAGGCATCCGGATATCACGTCA
>JAYFPV010000286.1:0-3425 GCA_034927465.1 Lawsonibacter sp. | reverse complement strand
AGCCAGCACCCCCTCCTTGCCAAGCTCGCCCAACCGGGCCAAATCCATCATGCCCCCCTGGATTGGGGTGGCGTCAATTTTAAAATCGCCGGTGTGGACGCAGGTACCCACCGGACACTTGATGGCAAATCCCACCGCGTCGGCGATGGAATGATTGACATGAATAAACTCCACGGAGAATTTGCCGGCCTTGACCGTATCGCCCGCTTCGCAGGTGATCAGCTTGGTCTTATCCAGCAGGCGGTGCTCCTCCAGCTTCAGCTTGATCAGCCCCGCGCTCATGCGGGTGGCATAGATGGGGGCGTTGATGGACCGCAGCACATAGGGCAGGGCCCCAATGTGGTCCTCGTGGCCGTGGGTGATAAAAATGCCCCGGATCTTGCTTTGATTTTTAATCAGGTAGCTGACGTCGGGGATGACCACGTCGATGCCGTACATGTCGTCGTCGGGGAAGCCCATGCCGCAGTCGACGACCACGATGTCTCCGCCGTACTCAAAAACCGTGAGGTTCTTGCCGATCTCGTTGAGACCGCCGAGAGAAATAATTTTTAGTTTTTCTGCCATAAATACTCCTTACTTCCTTTGTCATTTGGTGTCACGACCCGCCTGTGCGCAGCGCTCGTCCTCTCCGGCCGGGGCGGAAAGCGGCAGACGCGGTATTGGGTACAGTTCTCCTGCCCCCGCCCGTGGGCTTCCCCCACGGTCCGCGATGGCTCAATCGCTTTTTGTATGTACGGCGGAATCCATGCCAAAAGAGCCGTGCTCCCGGCACAGCGAGGGGACGAAGGACAAACTTCCCCGCCGGCCCTGCCTCGCCGGATGGGAGCTCGTCGCTTCGCCTCGTTTCGGATTCCCGTCGTACTTGTCGCCCCGTGTCCGTTCCCGCCTGCTGTTACGGTTCAGGGTCACAGGATATATTTAAACGCGTGGGAACGGCGTTTTTGTTCCGCCGTTCCCCATACGCGCATAAACCAAACGAATAACAAAGATAGTATACCACATCTTTTCCAAAAAGTATACTATCCTTTCCCGAAAACATCAGAATCAGGATCGGTCGGGTTCTTGCGGGTCCTGCTTGGCGGTCTCCTGATCCAAAGCCGCTGCCCGGCCGGCAAAAAAATCGCACAGCTCGGCGGCCAGCTCCAGATCGGGACCCTCGGCCACCACCCGCAGCGCGGAGCGGCGGGCCAGGGGGGCCAGATAGACCCAGCCGTTTCCGGTGCGCACCCGCAGCCCCTCTCCGGACGGGGTACGGGCGTGCTCCCGGGCCAGGGCCTGCATGACCCGTCCCCGGTCAGAGGTCAGAGGCACCTCGCGCTTCCACACGCTGAAGCGCGGAGTCTTTGCCACCAGCGCCTCCAGCTTTTGGCCCGACACCCCCATCCGGGCGCAGATCCGGGCCGCGGCGCTGGGCGCCGACCACAGCCAGGGCAGAGCGGCGTACAGATCCCGGGCCTGCTTGCCGTCCCGGTCCAGCCGGAGTACGGTACCGTTGTATCCCGCCGCCACCAGATCCACAGCGGCGCTTCCCCCGGGCGGGACGGCCACCTTGCCTCCGCCGTTTTCCATCTCAATGAGGGTCACCAGGGTCAGCAGCTGCCCCGAGTCCAGCAGCGCGCCCTTTTCATCCTGGGCGGACAGGCGAAAACCCCCATGGCTGCCGGAAAAGGCGGGGATGCCCGGCCTCCACTGGTCCTCCACATGGCAGCCCAGCGCCATCAGCGCGGCCCGAATGGCCCGGTCGATGGGGGTATCTTTTCCCACCGCCACCGCGATTCGGCGCAGGGCGGGGCGGCCCAGCATGGCCCCGCGCGCCTGGGTCTCGGCCCAAAGCCGGGCGGACAGGCTCAGCTGCTCCAGCTTACCCACCCGATCTCCCCGCACCCGGCGGAATTCTCCCTGGAGCAGCGCGTGCTCCAGCTTCCGCTCCCTGGCCCGCCCCAGGGGCAGGCCCTGGCGGTCAAACACATGGAGGTAGACCGACCCGTTTTCCGCCTCCTCCACAAACAGCGTCACGGGCAGATCACACTTTTTGGCGACCCAAGCCCCTTGGGCCGGACAGTCCAGCCCGTAAATCATCGACAATCCGCCTGCCGCAGCAACACCCGCCGCAGCCGCCCGGGCCAACATCTGGGCCCCGTGGGTGTCGGTACAGCCCAGTCCCACCTGCCCCTCCGCGCCCAGCACGCTTCCCAGCGCCAGCAGCGCCTCGGGCCCCATATCCTCTCCCAGGATGCCCTGGATGACGCCCCCGTCTCCAAAGCGCAGGGTCCCCTTCTGGCTGCCGCTGGTGATGGACCGGGCCAGCCGGCACCCCGCGGGGGCGGTTTGGCCGGGCCAAAGCTTCACGCGTTCCAGCAGAATGGCCCTCTCTTCCACCAGCGCGTTCTCCCCCAGCACCGCACCCTCTTGAAGCACCGCTTCCTGCCGGACGGCGGCGTCCCGGCATAGGATGGCGCCATTCAGTGTCGTTTTTGGCCCAGCACTGGCTCCCTCCAGCAAAACGGAGCGCTGAATCACGGCCTTTTCCTCCGCGACCGCTCCCCGTGCCATCACAACATGGGGGCCAATGTGGGAGCCTTCCTTGATCTGAACCTCCGGACCAATCCAGCAGGGCGGGGTCAATGCCGCACCCTCCGGTGCCGGCTCGGCGGCCCAAATGCCGGGCGCTTGCTGCGGCAGTCCCATCTCCAGTTTTACCGTGCCGGACAGCGCGTCACAGACGCATTCCAGATAGGCCTTGCAATCCCCCATGTCGCACCAGTACCCCTCCAGAGGACAGCCGTACAGCTTCGCTTCTTCTTTTAACAGGGTGGGAAACAGATCTTTGCCAAAGTCATAGGCGCCCCGCTCCGGGACACGATCCATTGCGGCAGGGGAGAGGACGTAAATTCCCGTATTGATCCGGTTGGTTACCACCTGACCCCAGGAGGGTTTTTCCACAAAGCGCTCTACCTGTCCCTCCGGTCCGGTCACCACCAATCCATATTCCAGCGGGGTATTGTGCGGATACAGGGCTAGGGTGGCCTCCGCTCCTTTTTCCTTGTGGAAGGCCATCAGCTTGTTCAGGTCCAGGTCACAGACACAGTCTCCGCTGATGACCAGAAAATCCTCCTGCCCCAGATGGGTCATGCAGTTTTTCACGCTGCCCGCGGTGCCCAGTGGCTCCTCCTCGATGAAATAGGTCAGCTGAACGCCCAACTCCTGCCCGCTTCCGAAATAATCCATGATTCCCTGCGGCTGATACCACAAGGTGACACAGATATCGGTAATGCCATTGGACTTCAACAACTGGATGATATGCTCCATCACCGGCCTGCCCAGCAGGGGAGTCATGGGTTTTGGGTGGCCCAGGGACAACGGGCGCAGGCGGGTGCCCTCTCCTCCGCCATAATCACTGCTTTCATGGGATTGTACCGTCCTTC
>JAYFPV010000229.1:0-2658 GCA_034927465.1 Lawsonibacter sp. | reverse complement strand
AGGGGATTCACCAGGTATTCACCGGAATTGAGCCAACCTTTAAAGTTGTGTGAACGGCCAATAGAGTGGGAAACAGAACAAAAAGAGATTTCTGAAAGGAAGGCAGAGTAACGATGAAGGACCTAATCCTGATGGATTGCACCCTGCGAGACGGCGCCAATATCGTGGGGAAAGGCTTTTCGGCTGAACTCACGAAAATGATGATCGAGGGGCTGATTCGCAGCAATATTAAGATCATTGAGATGGGAAACGCTTATGGTATCGGCGCTTATGAGGCAGACAATTCCATCGCTCCCCTTACTGATATGGAGTATCTGGAATTGGTTAAGCCCTATCTCCACCAGGCTGAAATCGGTATGTTCATCGGCATTAAAAATGCCAATGAAAGAAATATTGCCCTGGCTGCGAAACATGGCCTAAAATTTCTGCGTATTGGGACCAACGCCGGAGATGGCGCTCTTGCGCTGGAAGGCATTCGGCTAGTCAAACAGTATGGTATGAAATGCCGCTACTCTCTCATGAAGGCTTATATTTTATCCGCACAGGATTTGGCAGCCGAGGCAAAGCTGCTGGAAGCAGCTGGTCTGGATGAAATTACCATTATGGATTCAGCCGGCACTATGCTAGCCGAAGAGGTTGAAGAGTACGCCCGAACACTTTGCGAAAATCTGACCATTCCGATCGGCTTCCATGGCCATAACAACCTTGGGCTTTCCGTTGCAAACGCCCAGGCCGCGGCCCGGGGTGGCGCCACGGTTCTGGACTGCGGTCTGATGGGGATGGCCCGCAGCGCGGGAAATTGTGCTACTGAACTAGCAATCGCCGTGTTCCAGCGCCGTGGGCAATTGAATTATGTCGACCTAAACACACTGCTTAACTTTATTGAAAAAGAGCTGGAGCCTGCCATGTCCAAGGATTACCATTGTCCCGTTCAGCCACTGGATTTGGTTTTCGGTCTCTATGGATGCCATTCAAATTTTTATAAACTATTCGCCGATGTAGCTGACAGAATGCAGGTATCTCTTTATCGTCTCATTGCTGAAACCTGTAAAATAGATCGAAAGAACCCATCAAAACAGCTTATTGAACAGGTCGCAGACCAACTATCCTGATTTTCTTTTCCCACGCTTCTTGCCTTTCTTCACCAACCAAGTCCACCGCACTGAATTCCATAAAACGCTCTCTAATTTGAGCTTTATACTGACAAGATTCTTATAGAGCAATAAATTTTTGCCTATGTGTAAACGGTGAAATCAGTGGAATGGATGGCAAACAAGAAGTTTACGGCAAGAGAGATGGACGCTCTGCGAGAGAGCCCGTATGTGTTGGACATATCACCCAGTATTGTGCACTTTTACAACACCGAACGCTACCAATCGGTATCGGAATTGCCCTTTTACGATGCCTGTCATCGCCGGAGTATTATTGACCGAAAACGCCGGTGGAATTGACCCACTCCAGAATAACGGCTACCATGGCAAGAGAAACGCCATGGAGGTAGGCCGGATGTTAAAGGAGTGGACCAATTCCGCTCAATTGTGCATTTTGGGAACCAAAAGAACGGGTCCGCAAATCCAACTGGATTTGTGGACCCGTTCTTTTGAAGCTAGAAACGATGTCGGGCAGGGGCTGTTTTCCACCCTGGAAGCTGGGAGAGCAATTATTCGTTACTGCTGCGATAGTAGTTGATCAAGCAACCATCCGTGATAATCCGACGTTCCGCCTCGGTCAGCGCACCGGTGGAAACAAGGAACTCGCGCACCGAACCGTCGGTCTTGATGACATAGGCGGGGAACGATGCCTTGTTCTCCAAAACTGCGGCACGGATGCCTGGAATGAACAGGAAGTCACCCAGTTCAAATATTTCCGGATTTTCTACCAAAAAGGGTGTCATGCCCCAGTTGATGCAGTTAGAGCGATACCGCTTGGTGGCATACTGTTTCGCGAAATTAGCGGAAGCGCCCATCACGCGCTGGCAGGAGGCGGCCTGTTCTCTGGCAGATCCGTCGCCGGGCATGTTGGCAAAAATGGTGGAACCAATGTCAGTGTTTTCGGGATCACAGGGAACACCGGATTTTTTCAGCGCGGCATAAACCGCCTGAATTTCCTCAGTCAGCCCTTTGCCGGCGCGGCGGTCACGCTCGGCTTGACGCATTTCCTTGCTGCGTCCTACATATTGGGGATCGCGGCGGAACAGCGCGAATTCGCTAAGCCGCTCTGGATTGGAACGGTAGCTGGAGGTTTCGCCGGAGGGAATCAGCTCGTCTGTGGTCGTGACAGGATCTGTGATGTAAGAGCAGACCTTGACCAGCAGATCGTCCGTCAGCGCGGGCATTTCCGGCCAATCCTTGATGTTAGGACCAAACTTCAGGTCTGTAGCTGGTTCCGGCTTGCCCCAGCCGTTGTAAACGCGCTTTTCATAAATACCACCGTCGTAATGGTATTCGGGCTTGGTATAGGTCACATCCAGATCGCTTGCAGCAATCAGGCGGCCGCCGTTGGCCGCAGTTGCAGCGATGGAACGGGCGTCCATCAGCGCAACAGAGCTCATCTGTCCCTCTCCGGGTTTGGAACCTTCGCGATTGGGGAAATTTCGGGTGGTATGACGGATGGAAAATTCGTGATTGGCGGGACAGTCGCCTGCACCAAAGCAGGGGC
>JAYFPV010000225.1:0-11788 GCA_034927465.1 Lawsonibacter sp. | reverse complement strand
GCACCGGATACGCCAGCAGCTGGTCAAAGCGATCCCGACGCTGCTCGGCCGACAGTCCTTCCAGATACGTCCGCTCCGTCAGTCCGATCAGGAGCAGGCGCTTGGTGTCAAAATGTTCAAAAAATCCGGATAAGGGCAGCCCGGGGCGATTCACATCGACTGTGTGCAGGGGGACGTCTTCATAGTCCGGTGCCGCGCGCAGAACCTCTAACTCAAATTCTTTGATAATTTCCACCAGCCTGACGCTGTACTGGCTCTCAGCCATGGGAATCCCATCCTTCCTCGCCGCTGTGGACTTCATCATACATCCTAAAAAACGGCCTTTTCCTCAGTATAGACGAAAACCCTCCGTTTCGCAAGATCGAGCGTAATTCCCGTCTATTTTTCTCTCCCATCTTTTTCAGAAGTTTTTAAAAAAATTGGTTGCTTTTTTAAAAAAACCATGCTATTATATCAGTTGCGTTTACGAAACGATCCTCCAAGGAGAAAGAGGTGAATATACATGAAGGAAGGCCTCCACCCCAGCTATGAGCAGACCACTATCCGGTGCGCCTGCGGCAACGTGATCGAGACCAGCTCCACTAAAAAAGACATTCGTGTCGAAGTGTGCTCCAAGTGTCATCCCTTCTACACTGGTAGGCAGAAGATGGTGGACACCGGTGGCCGTGTCAGCCGCTTCAACAAGAAGTTTGGCCTTGACAAGTAAGCTCGTGCCTTGAAAGCCGCGCCGAGAGATCGGTGCGGCTTTTTGTACCTTTGTACGTGGTATCAAACAGGGCAGTTCCAGCATAAGCTAAGCCAATCAATTTTAGGAGGCAGCCTTATGTTTCAATCGGTAAATCCAAACGAATTAACGGACAATGTATTCTCTTTACTTGGCAATCAGTGGATGCTAATCACCGCCGGGACGGCGGATCACTGCAATACCATGACCGCTTCCTGGGGCGGGTTAGGAGTCATCTGGGGCGCTCCTGCCGCCACATGCTATATCCGTCCCCAGCGGTATACGAAGGAGTTTGTGGATCGGGAAGAGTATTTTACCCTGTCTTTCTTTGGCGAACCGTGGCGGAAGGCCTTGGCCCTGTGCGGCTCAAAAAGCGGCCGAGATGTAGATAAGGTTCAGGAGTGCGGCTTTACCCAAAAAGCCGCGGCCTGCGGCGCCCCCTACTTTGAAGAGGCTGGGCTGGTTCTGGTCTGCCGCAAGCGCTTTGCCCAGGGGATGGATCCGACCAACATTCCGGAGGACGTAAAAGAAAAGTGGTACCCTGAAAAAGATTACCATACCATGTATATCGGAGAGATTATAGAAGTTTTAAAAAAATAATCTGCTCCCCTCAGGTTCCTTTCTGGGCCCGCCAACCACAGGACAAATGCAACAAACAGCCGGAAACGGGCAACGGAATGCCTGCACCACCAAGGAGGAAGCATGACGGAACACAACACACAAGAGATACGCAGCCGGGCAGTGTTGGTAGGGCTGAACGCCTTTCACCTGTCCAAGGAAGAAAACGCGACTGAGTCCTCCATGGAGGAGTTGTCCGCCCTTTTGGAGACGGCGGGCGGCGAGACCGTCGGACGGGTTATGCAGTCCAAAGACAGCCCGGACCCCCGCACCTTTATCGGGGAAGGTAAAGTGGCGGAGGTAAAAGAGCTGGTCCAGTCCATAGACGCCGACATGGTCATTTTTGACAATGCGCTGTCTCCCTCTCAGCAGCGTGCTCTCTCCGAGGATCTTGGGGTGGCGGTGCTGGATCGCTCCGCCCTGATTCTGGACATCTTTGCCCAGCGGGCAAGGACTCGGGAAGGACGCCTTCAAGTGGAACTGGCCCAGTATAAGTATCTGCTGCCCCGCCTGACAGGCATGTGGGGACATCTGGTGCGTCAGACCGCCTCCGGTGGAAAAAGCCCCATCGGCACCCGCGGCCCTGGAGAAACTCAGCTGGAAACCGACCGCCGGCACATCCGCCGCAAGATATCCAAGCTGGAGGAAGAGCTGACGGAGGTTCGTCGGGTACGCGCCACCCAACGGGAGCGGCGGATCAAAAATGAAATTCCTGTGGCTTCCCTTGTGGGTTACACCAATGCGGGCAAATCCACGCTGCTGAACAAGCTGACCGACTCAGACATCCCGGCCAACAATCGACTGTTCGACACGTTGGACACCACCACCCGCACTCTGGAAATTTCCGACACCTGTACCATTCTGTTGTCCGACACGGTCGGCTTTATTCGAAAGCTGCCCCACCATCTGGTGGAGGCATTCAAGGCGACTCTGGAGGAGCTGGCCTATGCCGACCTGCTGCTCCATGTCATCGACACCTCCAACAAAGAATGGCGGGAGCAGGCCGAGGTGGTGGACCAGCTGATTCACGAGCTGGGGGCCGACCGCACCCCCCGCATCGAGGTTTTCAACAAATGCGACTGCTGGGACGGGGACATCCGCCCCCACGGGGACAACATTGTTTCCATCTCCGCTAAAACAGGCGAAGGGCTGCCCGATCTGCTGGCTGCCATTGCCCGTCAACTGGACAGCGGAGCCAAACGGGTGATCATTCACCTGCCTTACGACAAGGGCGGACTGCTGGACATGCTGTACCAGGAAGCAAAGGTGGAATCGGTCGACTACGCTGAAACCATTGATGTAATCGCCATTTGTACTCCGAAGCTCATCGGCCAGCTTGGCTCTCTGGTTGAGGGCTGGAATTCCCTGAAAGAGCCCTGGCAGGAGTAACCCCCTCATAGCTTATACCGCCGCATACAGCGCGGCTGCGAAGGAAGGTCGCCCTTATGAGATTGGAAACAGCACGGCTGATTCTCCGCCCCTTTGCTCTGTCTGACGCGGAAGATCTGTATGAATATGGAAAAGATGGGCGGGTAGGCCCGATTGCTGGCTGGCCAGTCCACAAAAGTCTGGAGGAAAGCCGACACATTCTTAAAACCGTTTTTTCCGCTCCCGATACCTTTGCGGTAGTAGAGAAAGCAAGCGGCAAGGTGGTTGGTTCGGCCGGATTTGTGGATGTTCACCGGGATGGAGTTTCCAAGCCCGACAATGAAATCGGCTATGCGCTGAATCCCGCCTACTGGGGACGCGGCTATATCCCCGAGGCGGTGATGGAGCTGATGCGATACGGATTTGGGAACCTTAGGCTGGCTACCATTTGGTGCAGTCACTACGAGGGAAATGAAAAATCCAAGCGCGTGATCGAAAAGTGCGGTTTTCGGCCCATGGGCCGAGCTGTGGAGCCCGTACCCCAGATGGGCGAAGAGCGGGTGGCGATGCTATACGCGTTGACAAGGGCCGAATGGGAGGCGCGCTCCCAGGGCATGTAGCACCCATATCGCACTTCAGATCGCGTCCTGATCCCCCAACTTTCCAGTCCGTTGACGAGGTAACTTCATGACCGAATATTTCATTCCAACCCAATTCAGCCGGACGGAGTTTGTGGAAAAGCGCTCCCGATTTATCGGCCATGTCTGGCGGGTAGAATCAGAGGAAGCCGCCCGCCTCTGCATTGAAGAAACCAAAAAGAAGTATTATGACGCCAGACACAACTGCTGGTGTTACATCCTGAACGGCGGCCCGGTGCGCTATTCTGACGACGGAGAGCCGCAGGGGACGGCAGGCCAGCCCATGCTCAACGTGTTCCAACGCGAGGGTGTCGTCAATGTATGCTGTGTGGTCACCCGATACTTTGGCGGCACTCTGCTGGGCACAGGCGGTCTGGTTCGGGCCTATACGCAAAGTGCCAAGGACGCTTTGTGCGAGGCCGGCATCTCTATTGTGCGCCGCTGGGTGGCCATGGAGATTCCCTGCACCTATGCTCAGCATGAGGGAATGCGCCGGGAGGTGTCCACCTTCGGCGGTGTGATCGAACACATGGATTATGGGGCCGACGTAGTTTTGTCCGCCTTGCTGCCTGAGGAGCGCTCCGCTGAGTTTGCCGCCCATGTCCTGGATGTTACTTCCGGTGCCGTGGAGATTTTAGAGGCGGGGGAACAATTTAAGGACATACCCTGGCACGCGGCCGTTTCCCGAAATTAGGGGTACCTCAGGGCAATATAAATGTTTTTCTGGCCCTTATCGGTTTCGAAACAAGCAGAATCCCTGCTGTATCAATTCATGATGCAGCAGGGATTCTGCTTGGCGAACGTAAATTGAACTGTACACTGACGTTCAGCGTGGACGAAACACAGAAAAAGGCATGACCCAAAAGGTCATGCCATCCCTGAAAACAGGTTTTCTGCTGCTTTAGAACCCCCGCCGAACCCGGCAGCGGTTTGATTCGCCATATCCATTACACAGCGCGGGTGACCTTACCGGAACGGAGGCATCTGGTGCAGACGTACACGTGAGCAGGGGTACCCTTCACGATCGCCTTCACGCGCTTCACGTTAGGCTTCCAGGTGCGGTTGGAACGGCGATGAGAGTGGGACACCTGAATACCGAAAGTGACGCCCTTGTCGCAGAATTCGCATTTGGCCATGTTGCTTACCTCCTCGCTATGAGAATCGCTTTCAAAAAAGCCTCGACTGATATGATAACAGATATTTTGTCGGATTGCAAGGACTTTTTTGAAAAAGATGCAAAGATAGGATTTCCCCCTTCTGTGTTCTCTGTCATCGGGCTATCCGGTCTGCACATTCCGCCATTTCGTTTCATAAAAACGCTTCTGACAACAAAATTTTCAGATCTTTGAAAAAGGGGCTTGACTCACAGCGAAAAACTGGTATAATACATTTTGCTGTCGCGATGACTCCCGTCAGCACTACCTGGAGTAGTATCGAAGTGGTCATAACGAGCACGACTGGAAATCGTGTAGCCTTCACGGGCTCGAGGGTTCGAATCCCTCCTACTCCGCCAAAGCAACATAATCCGAACTCATTATCGCCAATTGGCGAGGGGTTCGGATTATTGCTTTTTATCTGACAGATCTGTAAACAGTCGAGTCCCACACTCGACTGTTTTTCTGTTATAATCATCTCAATACATGGTGTTTGCAGGGATGTGTAATTTGATGGGTGATACAATTGCCACCAGAATCGCCACATTTTCGCATTCACATCCACAGTTGCGGCGCAGATAGATACCGTCTACGTACGCATATGGGTATTTCCCGCCCTGCAGCGGTCGGTTGCGCCAGTCCTCAATATGGACGTAGGCTTTTTTATTTAATTTATTGATCGTGGAGGGCGACGCTTTTACTCCCACAGAGCTTCCGTAATATCTTCCACACGCCGAACCAACACGCCGGCCAGATATATCTCGAAGAGCGGGATGAGCAACTTGACAAAAAGCAGGATTATCTGGATCAAGGCGCACGCGTTGAAGTGGAGCGCAGGAACATCTTGGCAAAGTGTAAATGTGCCTCGGCCTCATAAACGTCAAGTTGGAGGATACAATCTGCCATAGCATTGCTGTGTCCATTCTCGTGCTGAATCTCAGGAAGATTCCATGCGCCGATTGGGATCTGATTCGTTTCTTCCTCCGCCTGTCGTCTATACAAAAGCTTAACTTAAGCAAGCGAATCGACCACAAAGCCGATTCCCACGGCGCCAGGACCAGAATGTGCTCCCACGGTAATACCCAGTTCACTTTTATATATCTGGCCAGTAAAATTAGCTGTTTTTCGCAGGTAACTGATTGCATAGTCTGTATCCTCTTCAAATCCTGCACTTTGAATGGTGATAATTAGTTTATTTATGTCAATAATTCTCGAAATCGCTATATCCATCATTTTTTTGAGGGAGCTTCTTCTGCCTATCACTGCTTTGGTTGGATGAACAACGCCGTCAATAAATTCACAAATCGGTTTAATCTGGGCTAGTTTTCCAACAAAGGCAGTCGCGCCTCCGATTCTACCTCCAGATTCCATATATTTTAAGCTATTAACAACAAAAAGCGTATTTATATTTGCAACCGTCTTATCGATCGTTTTAATGATATCCTGAAAAGGGTCGTTTCTTTCAATCATTTTAGCGATTGCTACTTCTAATGCGGCCTGTCCGCAAGCACAAGTATTTGAATCGACCACTTCAACTTGTACATCACTGTTTTTTTTCATGAAAATGTTTTTTGCCAAATTAGCCGTCTGGAAGCTCGATGATAATTTTGCAGAAATTGTTGTCACAATATATTTTTTCGCGCCCTTGGCATATTTTTCTTCAAACACAGTCAGCCAATCATTAATATTGGGAGCAGATGTTTTGGGAACCTCATCGGGATAGTCTTCCATATGTTTATAAAACTCAATCAATTGATAATCCACATTTTCCCGGTAATAATCAGGATTATTAAATTTGAAATAGAATGGCACTTCGCTGATGCCATACTGTTTAATAAAACTGCGTGGTAAGCCTCCCGAAGAGTCGACAATTTGACATATAAATTTATCCATTGATTCACCCTATAAAACTTTCTATTTTAAGCTGCGATCATCGTTCCAATGATCCCATCAGCCTGCTCCCGATATTATATCCGATAATGTAATTGGAGAAGTAAAGTCAAAATTGATTGTTTTGCATCAAGCAATCAATGTATTGATTATTTTACCCATATTCCTTTATAATTCATTGTACAGCAGATATTATCCTAATTGCGTCCTAATTGTTTTTCACAAATAAAGGCCTCTTTGGAAATTCCCATTATGGTACAATAAAAAATTGATGAAAGCTCTCGCGTAGCAGTTTCACCACTTTGTAATATAACAGAAAAATTTTCATAAAACAATAAGTAGCAGCTTCCTAATATGGTCTTTTTTTCCATCTTTTAAGATAGACAGTGACAGCGTAAATAGAGCAGATATAAAGCGCGATCACATAGTGCTGCACGGCTCCGGCGCCTCCCCATATTTCTGGAACTCGCTTTGAAAACGAAACTTGACCTGAATTTGCTTATCGTGAGGAATGTCTACTCGCTCGACAAGCCGATCGATTAGGGCGGCAGTCAGCTCATGGTTTCGGCTGATGTTCTCCATATCTTGCGAAAGCGATTTGCACCGAGCAAGCTGCGTTTCCATCGTTTTCTTGCGCTGCTCTAACTGTTCTATTTCCTGTTCGGCGGCAGTGAGCTTCGCTTCATTTCTGTGACGTCCATCCAACGTAAGCATCAACGCTGAGGACGTATAAACGGCCTTTCCAAGCTATAAGGGAACCCCCACTCAAAAAGGCAAAATAAAAACCCTAGAACCGTTAAGGCTCTAAGGTTTCTTCATGGCAGCGGGAGAAGGATTCGAACCCTCACAAACAGAGTCAGAGTCTGTCGTGCTACCTTTACACAATCCCGCTATTTTTGCCTGCCGTCGCAAGCACGAATGTTATTATAACAAACAATTCCAAATTGTCAAGTAGGAATTTTCTTTTTTCCTCCTACCAAAAAAATTACAAAACAATGATTCTATCTGCCTTGACGTTTGGTCATAAAACCGATAGAATTAATTTGTTCGTTTTGACACTATTTATGCCGATTATGCCGAACTTAGAAATAAGGTGAAATTTGGATGAAACTTACCCCCCGATATCAATTCTATGCTGCGGTCACGATTGTCTTCTGGTCCTTGGCCTACCCGATGACCACCATTGCCATGCGGGATTTTTCCTCTTTCGGTCTGGCCTTTCTTCGCTATGCCATCGCCGGACTGCTCATTCTGGCAATCGTGTGGCTGAAAAAATTAAAGCTTCCAGCGCCAAGGGATCTTGGCTGGTTTTTTGCCTGTGGTCTGGCTGGTTTTGTTCTCTACCCAATTTTCTTTAACTACGGGTGCACTGCAACGCCCTCCTCCGTAAGCAGCACAATGATTGCTATTACCCCTCTCATTACCGCCGCAGCTGCCCGTTTTTGGTTTGGCGAGCGGCTTGTCTTGCTTCAGTGGGGCTCCATTCTGCTGGCTTTTGGCGGTGTTTTGGTTCTTCTCCTGAAACCCGGCGAACACTTCTCCGCCAACACGCTTTGGCTGCTTGGGGCGGCGGTTTGTCTGGCCGCATACAACTTGATGCAGCGTAAGCTAACTGGGCAGTATTCCTCTTTGCAAGCATCCGCCTTCAGCATTCTTGCCGGCGCTCTCCTCCTCCTGCCTTTTTCTCCCCGCGGGCTCGCCGATTTGCTTCATGCGTCTGCTGCGGGGATCATAAGCATGGTGGTGCTGGGCATATTCTCCAGCGCGGTGGCCTATGTCAGCTGGGCCAAGGCCTTCAGCATTGCCCCCAGCACCTCCAGCGTGAGTAACTATATGTTTTTGGCCCCTTTTCTCGCCACGCTTTTGGGCTTTTTCATCTCAGGTGAACTCCCCACGGGGCGAACGCTCGTTGGCGGGGCCATCATTCTGACCGGAATGTTTTTCTTTCAGCGTCTGCGCAAAAAGGCAGAGACAGTTTGACGCTCACATTCTCGTCAAACTGTCCATTACCATTATGCCTGGGCTTTTTGCAATTCCTTATCGCTTTTCAGCGGAATGCAAAATACCGGATTTCCTTCTGCGGCTGGGGCAATGACACACTGGGGAAACGCAAACTCCAGGCCGTCGGAGGTCATGCAAAAGTCTTGAACCGGAAGAAATTTTGGGATTTTTTCCTCCCAACCTTGATCCAGAAAACAGTTCCCTGCTGCCCGACGTTGGTTTCCAAGCTCTGTAATCTGTGTCACCACATCTTTTTTCCAGCGCCGTTTTCCCGGAAAAAACTCCTTCAGCGGACAGGGCGCCCCTTCCCGCAGCTTCCACACATCCCCCCAGCGCACCCGGCATGGCCTGCCATCCCCCCGGATTTCTTCTCCCTCCAGGCGCAGGCTGAGCAAGCCGTCCTTCCATAGGGTCACAGTCCCCTCCAGCCTGCCAGTCCAGGGAGTGAATGGCCTGGAGGCCGCCCGGCATTGGCTCAGCTTGATGCACGCCTTCCAGTATACCTCCCTCTGCCAGCGGAGTCTCCAAGATTCGGCCAGGCGGGCGTAATATCGGCTGATCCAGTGCCCCCCGATTCCGGCGCGCTGTATTTCCGGCCACGACAGGACATACTCCAAGACCGGCTCTTCCTCCAGCGTTAAGGTTCGTTTCTCCTCATGCCAGACCACGTCCGGCGCCTTGGCAGGCTGTTTGGATTTTTTCATGGCAAACCCCTCCCTGGAATTTATTTTCTCATCCTATGTCAAAAAGCACCCTTTTGTGCAGGGCAAAACACAATTTTTCTGTTTACTTTCATATTTTAGTGTGTTAAAATTTAGGAGAAAAAGTATTCCCGGTCTGCCGGGCGGAAGGAGCGTTCCATGTCTAAATTTTTGGACAAACCATTCACCGATACCTTGTACCAGGCAATCGCTTCCATAAAGGATGAGGAGGAGTGCCGCAAATTCCTTCAGGACCTGTGTACCGTGTCCGAACTAAAGGCGATGGAGCAGCGAATGGAGGTTGCCATGCTGTTGGACCAGGGGTTGATCTACAGCGAAATATTAGAGCGCACCGGCGCCTCCAGTGCCACTATCAGCCGGGTCAACCGGTGTCTTCATTATGGCGCGGACGGCTACCGCACCATCATTCCCCGTTTGAAGGCACAAAAGCATGCATAGTTACGGGTTTTTAGCCGGCTGCTACGATGAGCTGACCCACGATGTCCACTATGCCGCTTGGGCCGACTATATTGAAACGCATTTTCGCAAGCGGGGCCTGCCGGGCAACATCGTGCTGGATCTGGCCTGCGGCACTGGCTCACTGACCCGGGAGCTGGCGCTGCGCGGATACGAAATGATTGGCGTGGACCGCTCTCCCGAGATGCTCTCCGAAGCCGCCGAAAAAAACCGGGACATTGCTGAAATTCCGCCCATTTTTCTATGCCAACCCATGGAACGACTGGATCTTTACGGCACCATCGACGCCTGTGTCTGCTGCCTGGACAGCGTCAACTATGTGACCAACCCAAACCAGCTAAAACGGGCCTTTGCGCGCGTCCATCTCTTTCTCATGCCAGGAGGATTGTTCCTCTTTGACATCAACACCCTGGAAAAGCTGCAAGGGCTAGACGGCCAGGTGTTTTTGGATGAGACGGAAGACACCTATTGCGTTTGGCGGGCCGAATACTCAAAACGCAGCCGCATCTGCACATATTGCATGGATATTTTTCGTCTGAATTCAGAGACAGGCCTTTGGAACCGGGGAAATGAGCTCCATTTGGAGCGAGCCTACACCATCCAGGAGCTCACTGGCTTTTTAGCGCAAGCCGGTTTTCGGGACATCAAAACATTTGGCAATCTGAAGATGCGCTCTCCCATATCTGGGGAAGATCGAGTCTTTTTTGTGGTGAGAAAGGATCCTTAACCCATGAGCGATGAACTGATCAGAGCCATTACCGCCGACGGCTGCGCCAAAGCGGTGGCCGTGACCGGCCGCGACCTTGTGGATCGAGCCAGGCAAATTCACACTCTTCTCCCGATGGCCACTGCTGCCTTGGGGCGGACCCTGCTGGGGGCCTCCATGATGGGGGACATGCTGAAGGAGCAACACGGCTCCCTCACCCTGCAAATCAAAGGCGGCGGACCGCTTGGCACGGTGCTGGCCGTTTCCGACTGCGGTGGCAACGTCCGGGGCTATGTTCAAAATCCCCATGTGGATCTGATGGAACAGTATCCAGGCAAATTGAACGTGGGTGCCGCCGTTGGGACTGACGGCACGCTTACCGTCATCAAAGATATTGGTCTGAAGGAGCCATACATCGGATCCATCGGCCTGTTCTCCGGAGAAATTGCAGACGATTTGGCCATGTACTTTGTGGAGAGCGAGCAAATCCCCACCGCCTGTGCCCTTGGGGTTCTGATTGGGACGGACCAGTCGGTTCGCTCTGCCGGCGGCTATCTAATTCAGCTTCTCCCCGGTGCCGGGGAAGATGCAATTTCGAAGATCGAGGCCGGCGTCCAGCGCTTGGGGTCGGTAAGCCACGCTCTGGAGAGCGGGCTGGACGGAGAGGGGCTACTCCGGGCTGTTCTGTCAGATTTTGACTTGGACGTATTGACGCGGCATCCGGTGGAGTACCGCTGTTACTGCTCCTCGGAGCGGGTCACCCGAGCGCTTATCAGCATGGGCCGGGAAGAACTGGCTTCTCTCATTGCGGAACAGGGGCAGGCCGAGCTAACCTGCCAGTTTTGCGATCAAGTAGACCGTTATTCCAAGAACGAACTGGAGCAGCTGCTGGCTGATCTGTAGTACAGCAGGAGATTCGTTTGTCTCTTTGGTACGCGTTCCAATGGAATTTTTCGCGGCATATAACATTAATGGGGGGGCCAAATGAGCGGCAGTCACAAGGATAAGTTATGAACCCACCCCATAAGGCAAACTGAATATGGAATACGCCTCATTTCCAATGCGCATTGGAAATGTGGCGTTGTAACATAGTGGCTTTGTACTTGAGTACTGCTTAGCTTCGCACATCCACCAATTCTGCCTTTTGCAGCAGGCGGAGAATGACGGTCGCGCTCTCGGCGCGGGTAATATTATCGTTGGGGCGGAGCAGTCCACCGGAACCGACGATTAGACCGCTGCCGACGTTCCATTTCACCGCATCCTTTGCCCAGGAGCCAACGGCATCCGCGTCCGCAAAGCTGTCCAGAGCGCCGCTTGTTCCGCTAAACTCCGTGAGCACAGCCGCCCTTTGCAGCATGAGCATTGCCTCCTGCCGGGTTATGTTCGCGTTGGGGTCGAAGCGATTTTCGCCCTTGCCCGCCACAAGCCCATATTGCACCGCCGTGGCTAACGCGTCGGGATACCAAGCGGTAGAGGGGACCTCTCAAAAACTGCATGTGCAGTCCGCCGGA
>JAYFPV010000285.1:0-4014 GCA_034927465.1 Lawsonibacter sp. | reverse complement strand
CACCACCATTGAGGTGGTGGGCAAAGGGAGTACCTATCTGGGCGGATGCATCATCCCCGGCGTACGTGTCTCTCTGGATGCACTGACGTCCCGGACAGCGCAGCTGCCCGGAATTCGGCTGGACAAGCCGCACAAGGTCATTGGGAAAAACACCATAGACTGTATGCGCAGCGGCATCATGTATGGAACCGCTGCCATGGTGGACGGGATGCTGGAACGGGTGGAGGAGGAACTGGGTTATTCTACCACCGTGGTGGCTACCGGAGGGATGGCGCAGTTTATTGTGCCCCTGTGCCACCGGAAGATACGATTGGAAAAGGATCTGCTGCTCAAGGGGCTGAATATCCTGTATAAAAAGAATCATCAGGATCGGAAAAAAGAGGAAAACTGAGTCACGTTCCCCGGGAATCTCTTGACATCCCAGATATAACTCCATATAATATGTTCTGTATAAGCCAAAAAGCGATATGAAAGAGGAGTCTTCGGAGTTGGCGGCCGCAGAGAGGGAACGACAAGGTGCAAGTTCCTGCCGCATGCCGGAGAAGGTGGCTTTCAAGCTCTGCCCCTGAATCAAGCAGTAGGGGGCGGCGGCGCCCGCCGTTATCGGGAAAGGAGTGTGGGCGCAGTGAACGCCCAAATTCAGGTGGTACCACGGACTGTATTCAGTTCGCCCTGAGCCGAAGACCGGCTCAGGGCGATTTTTACGTTAACCGGACGGGAGGAATACAATGAGCATGCGTTTGAAGACCCGCACCGACTACGATCTGGATCAGTTGGAGGAGTTGCAGCGGGTCATGGGCAAGACCTTTGCCCGAAAGCAAACCCTGCGCAAGCGGGGATCGGCGTTGGTGACCGGCGGATTGAGCATGGCAATCGGACTGATGTTGGCATTTCGGCAAAATAGTGTGGCATTGAGTTTGATCTGCTGTATTTTGGGCGTGCTGCTGATGGGGTGGAGTCTTTTTTTCTACCCCTTTACGGCCTGGAGCGCCAGCAGGGCAATGGGGAAAAACCGCGAAGGGAACGAGTTTTACTTTGAACGGGGAGAGATCCTTGCCGTGCGCGGAAACGAGAGCAGTCGGTTCCCCTATGCAAATTGTGCGCAGCTGCTGGAAACAGGACGAAATTTTTATTTTCTTATGGAAAACGGGCAGGGCCTGATGCTGGACAAGGAACAGATAAAGGGCGGCACTCCGGCCGATCTGCGGTCGTTTCTGGAAGAGAAATGCGGAAAGACAGCCGTCTGGGCAGGGAAAAAAGGGACCAAACAAACAGAACCTCAGGTTGAGAGACAAAAAACGGAACGTAAAAGATAGGAGTCGGAATTATGAGCATCGAACTGCCAAAGGTCTATGAGCCCCAGGAGGCCGAGGCCCGTATCTATGAGAGGTGGGAAAAGGCCGGTTGCTTCCGGGGGCATCGGGATCCGAAGAAGAAGCCGTTTACCATTGTTATGCCCCCTCCCAACGTCACCGGGCAGCTGCACATGGGACACGCAATGGACTGTGCCCTTCAGGACATCCTGATTCGCTTTAAGCGGATGCAGGGCTACGCCGCACTATGGATTCCCGGGATAGACCATGCGGGCATCGCCACCCAAATCAAGGTTGAGGAAGAACTGCGGACCAAGGAAGGACTGACCCGCTACGATTTGGGTCGGGAAGCATTTTTGGAGCGGGTGTGGGACTGGAAGCAGAAGTACGGCGACCGCATCGTCCGGCAGCAGAAAAAGATGGGCATTTCCTGCGACTGGGACCGGGCCAGGTTTACCATGGACGAGGGCTGTTCCAAGGCGGTCCGGGAGACCTTTTGCACTCTATATGAGAAGGGCCTGATCTATAAGGGAAGCCGCATCATCAACTGGTGCCCCCACTGTGTCACCGCGCTCAGCGATGCTGAGGTGGAGTATCAGGACAAGCCCGGCCATTTGTGGCATATGCGCTATCCGCTCTCCGACGGCTCCGGCTATATGGTGGTGGCAACCACGCGGCCCGAGACCATGATGGGCGATACCGGCGTGGCCGTCAACCCAAATGACGAACGGTATCGACATCTGGTTGGAAAAACCTGTATCCTGCCTTTGATGAACCGTGAGATTCCCATTGTAGCTGATGACTATGTAGAGATGGACTTTGGCACTGGGTGCGTGAAGATGACCCCTGCCCACGACCCCAACGACTTTGAGGTGGGTCTGCGCCACAACCTGGATACCATCCGGGTACTGGACGACAACGGCGTGGTCAATGCAAACGGTGGGAAGTACGAGGGGTTGGATCGCTATGAGGCCCGGAAGGCCGTGGTAGCGGATCTGGAAGCCCTGGGGCTGATGGAAAAGATCGAGCCCTACTCCCACAATGTGGGCACCTGCTATCGCTGTCACAGCGATGTGGAGCCCATCATTTCCGCCCAGTGGTTTGTCAAGATGGAACCCTTGGCCAAAGAGGCGCTGAGGGTGGTGAATGAGGGAGAAACCCGGTTTGTCCCCGACCGCTTTGCCAAGACCTATACAAACTGGATGGAGAATGTCCACGACTGGAGCATTTCCCGCCAGCTGTGGTGGGGCCATCAAATCCCGGTTTGGTACTGCGACGACTGCGGCAAGATGACGGTCAGCCGTCAGGACGTCACCGAGTGTGAGCACTGTCACTCCAAGCGGATTCACCGGGATCCGGATGTTCTGGACACCTGGTTCTCTTCCGCTCTGTGGCCCTTCTCCACGTTGGGATGGCCGGACAAGACAGAGGATATGGCTTATTTTTATCCCACCGATGTGCTGGTCACCGGCTACGACATCATTTTTTTCTGGGTGGCCCGGATGATCTTCTCGGCCTGCGAACAGACCAAGCAGCCGCCCTTCCATACCGTTTTTATCCACGGGCTGGTCCGGGACGAAAAAGGCAGGAAAATGAGCAAGTCCTTGGGCAATGGAATTGATCCGCTGGAGATTGCGGACAAGTATGGCGCCGACGCGCTGCGGTTTAACCTGGTGACCGGAAACAGCCCAGGTAACGACATGCGCTTTTACACCGAGCGGTGCGAGGCCATGCGCAACTTTGCCAATAAAATCTGGAATGCCAGCCGCTTCTTGATGATGAATCTGACCATCGACCGGTGCGAACTGCCTGTTCAGCTGGAGCTGGAGGACAAGTGGATTCTTTCCAAGCTCAACCGGGTGATTCCGGAGATCACCGACAACATGGACCGGTATGAGCTGGGCGTGGCTGCACAGAAGATTTATGACTTCATCTGGGATGATTATTGCGACTGGTATATTGAGCTGACCAAGACCAGGCTTCAGGGGGATGATGAGGACAACAAGGTCCGTGCGCAGCAGGTGCTTTGCTTTGTGCTGATTCAGATGCTCAAGCTGCTTCACCCCGTTATGCCGTTCATTACCGAGGAAATCTGGCAGGCGCTGCCCCGCCAGACAGAGGTCGGAGGTGAGGACTTCCTGATGCTTTCTGCTTGGCCCAAGGCCGACCAGGCCTTGTCCTTCCCGGAGGAGGAGCGGGCCATGGAGCTGATGATGGACGCCATCCGGGCGATCCGGACCCGCCGGTCGGAAATGAATGTACCCCCATCCAAGAAGGCCCACCTTACCGTGGTGACCGGGGAGAGCAAGGTATTTGCGCTTGGCGTACCCTTTTTGAAGAAGCTGGCTTACTCCAGTGATGTGACCATTGTCTCTGCCGAACAGACTGTTGAGACGGCCGGCATGGTAACGGTGGTGACCCACGCGGCCCAGATGTTTATTCCTATGGGCGAGCTGGTGGATCTGACCAAGGAGAAGGCCAGACTGGAAAAAGAGATGAAAAAGAACGCGGAGGAGCTGGATAAGCTGAACGCCAAGCTGAACAACCCCGGGTTTGTCAACAAGGCCCCTGCCAACGTGGTAGGGGCGGAGCGGGAGCGCGCGGGCAAGCTGGCCGAACTGGTGCAAAAACTGAAGGAACAGCTGAGCGGGATGTAAAAAAGCCTGCAAAAGCAGAGAAACGGCGGCGCGCAAGCGCCGCC
>JAYFPV010000137.1:0-4161 GCA_034927465.1 Lawsonibacter sp. | reverse complement strand
TATGTATCCTTAAGTTGCCTTGCAATATCTGGCCTTGTCTTTGTACGATTTGGTTTAGATGCAGGAGCTTTAGCAGTAAAGATTAGTTGGGTCATTTGGAGTCTTGTTAGTACGATTGAATTCTTTTATAAAAAGAAAAATGTCTCAGCAATACTATGGTTGCTCGTACTAATTTTAGCTAGTTACTCATTGCTGGTGGAATTCATATGAATAGAAACGAGATAGCCTTACCAACTTGATCCACTTTGTAACCACGCAAAAAAGGAACGGTGACGTTCCTTTTCCTGATATGTATTGAGATACGTTAATCGGATTTACTTGACAAAATTGCATTCTGTTATGTGTAGCTAATGGTCATGGAATCGGTTCCGTTATCTTCCTTGTATCGGACTCAGATGGTCTATATCTTCTGCCACAGTAAAGCATATAAAGTGCCATCATTTCGTTATAGATAGAATACATATACAGACGATAAAAATAAACATTGTGCCTGATGTAGTATCGAATAGAAACATCGGCCAGAACGATTGCAACTACTGACAAAATGATCGTTTTTGCCTTTAAGGAAAACCAATCTCGATGTATAAAGATATAGATCAGAAAAATGCCAAAAAGCAATTGGAACACCCGATTCAGTACAGTGAGAGATATCGTAATGACCTCAGAATACGAGTTCCAATATGCGGGAGGCATCCACTCGTCAACAAACCAAAACCAACTTTCACGGGAAATTTTATGGAGTTTTGGATCGACAATAATAACGTCATAAAGCAGAAAGAATTCAACAGCGAAAAATACCTGAAATGCCATTCCGCTTGACAGAATAGCAGTCTTCCAACTAGTTGATGCTTTTTTCATAACTTTTACGCTGCATGAAAATTAAAACGGGTCATGTTTGGGGAACGGCGCCTACTGTTGGTACAAAGACATGTAATGAGCAAAGAAAGTGAAGTAACGATAGCTGAAAATTTTTTAAACATACGTTTATCCTCCTAAATTTACTGGGTATATTCTCTATTTTATGTCTTTCCGCCGTGCCTGTGCTGCACGGCGGTTTTCATTGGTTCATTGGAATCACCACCCTCAATGAGCATCTACTTATATATTCCCACAGGAGTGAAAAACGGACACAAATTACCAAATTTTTTTCAAAATATTTTTCGGACTTATCCTCCTATCTTACTATAAGGGCAAATCAGACCTGGAATCGCCTGGTTTTCGCTGCTGAGTAAACTCTGCCCATGCGTGCTCTACCGCAGCTGCTCCGGGACCTCAGGTTCGTAAAAATGCCCGAGGCACGGCGCCGACGCAAAGAAGAGAGCGACCGCCGCCAGAAAAGCGCCACCGGCATGCAATGATTTTTTTTGTAAGATCCCCGTCAGCTTTTTCACATTGTCTTGTTTCATTTTTTTATCTCACTCATTTTTGTGGTTGATTCCTGATTTCTTTTCGCACCAGGGGTATTTGGTATTTTTTCTACATGATTCAGCACGGTTCCCTTCTTTGTTTTGTATACTTACACAATAACACCATAGTCTGGAATTTCAAGCGTCTATGCGTGAGTTGCTATAAATCCTGCGTGAATTGATCTTTTCTGCCTGTCGGAGAAAGGATTCTCATGGTAAAATAATGTGTAGTGATTGATGGTCATGATGTTGTACCTATGGGAATTATTCGTTTCTCTGATTGAGATTTTGCTGATTACATATCCTTGTTGATGAATTGTGCTGTTACGCCACTTGGCTTGGAGGATGTGCTGGAGGACTGGTTGCAAGTGTGAACAGGGAGAAAACCACGACTCTGAAAAAAGTCGGAGCATTCTGATCAACCTAAGTCAGCTGCTCTGGCTTTATTTTTATTTGATTACCTTAGTTTTGCTCAACTTTCCCACAGATCAGACCTGCCTTCGTCCATCAGCCGGCGGATCAGGGGATTGTTTCGGTCGATCTGTACCACAGTAAAGGTGTCCGGAATCTCATCCTTTCCCATCCACCGGGCGGTGCCGTACTGCCCCTGGCCCTCGGCCTTGGGCGTCTTGATTGCCGGGGTTTTGACGTGCAAAGCCGCCTGACCCACCAGACGGCTTTTTAATAGAATTGCTTTCCTTTATCTCGCCTGGGTCAGACGGATGTATCCGTCCTGATACATGTTCCCGTCAATCCGGATGTAATCGCTCACTGAGGTGTAGAGCTGCCCACCCGGGGTCCAGGCGTCAAAGACGGCCAACGGCACCGGGTAGTCGGTCTTGTCCGGGTACCACAGGGGCGTGAAATGTGTCGGCCTCCCGTAGTAGGAATACCGGTTCGTCGCAAAGGTCCATGTAGCCTCATAGCGGCCCTCCCGGTCGGGCCGAAGCAGACGGTCGTAGGTCTGAAAGTCAAATTCCGGGAAAACGGCAACCACGTGCTGCACCGGCGTCACATCGCTATTGGTCACGCAGCTGCTGCCCCTCACCGTCACGTCGCAGGCAGCGTTTACCCCATATCCGGACTTCATCTCGTTGTAGCCTGGATAATGGATCTCCGTTTTCACCAGAGACTATTTAACCACCGTTTTCAAAGTTTAGCTGAAAACGGCGGTTAAGCCAACAACTTTAATACCGTTTCCACGTCATCTTTATCAGTGTATGGAGCCTCTGAAAACCGAACAAACTGGCAGGATCATCTTTAAACATAAAAAACCAAAAATCCATACAGAATTCAAAGAAGCATGCTATACTTTTCCGTAGGAGTGATACGATGAAACGAGTTTTAGTGATTGAAGATGAACCGGATATTCAAGAGATGCTCTGCGCTTATCTGCGTGACGCCGGCTATGATTCAGGGGCAGCCAGTGACGGCGTGACTGCGCTGGAACTCTTTCATAAAGAGAAGTGGGATTTGCTTTTGCTGGATTTGATGCTGCCGAAAATCGATGGCTATGGCGTGTGTGAGCTGGTACGCCGGGAATCATCAGTTCCAATCATTATGCTGACGGCTCTGGACGCAGAGGAGCACCAAATTAGAGGCTTTGATTTGCAAATCGACGATTATGTGACCAAGCCCTTTTCCACACAGATACTGCTGCGAAAAATCGCGGCGGTGCTCAGAAGAACGAGCGGAGAAACGGAAGTACATCAGCTCATCTACAAGGATATTACCCTTGACTTGGACGATTACCGCGCCAGTGTGGATGGATGCCCTCTGGACCTGACCACACGTGAGTTTGAACTGCTGCGGGAGCTGCTGCAAAACCAAGGGCGTGTGCTGACGCGCTCCATGCTTCTGGGACGGTTGTGGAATTATGATTTTCTGGGCGACGAGCGCATCGTAGACAGCCACATCAAAAACCTGCGAAAGAAGCTGGAGCGGGATTATATCGAGACTGTGCGAGGGGTGGGATACCGAATTGAAAAAATGCTTTGAAAAGGTGCGTCGCAGTCTGACCATGCGGATATTTCTGATTACCGCGCTGATTCTGTTTACTGCCTGCGGCGTTACTTATCTGTTTATTGCCTGGGCCACGCCAGTTACGTATCAGTCGATTGCCACCGACGCCCTGAGTGAAAAGGTATATGAGTTGGTCGACCAGTTGCAGAACACGACGCTGGAGGAAAGCGGCCCTCTGTTCGACAATTTCCTCATCGACACCGGAGCCGGCGTGACGGTGATCGATGGAAGCGGCAAGGAGGTGGATCTGCCGATGTCCATTGCAATTGAGGGGACAGGCAGTGATTCCGCAGCGTCGGATACGGCTGCCGCATGGAGCGATGTCACCATTACCACAACAGCAGATGAGGCAGTCACGTCCGATGTGCAGGGCTCGGCTGAGTCGGTCGAGCCTTCTGTGTGGGGCGGGCTTACTGCCAGCAATGTGATCGTTTCCAATTCCGCCTGGGACGTTCCGTTTGCATTTTGCAACAGCGCAGAGGTCTATCAGCTCATGGTGACGGGAAACATCACGGCGGTCAATCGGACGGTGGAGGCCATGGGGCAGGTACTGCCGTGGCTCGTTGTGGTAATCCTGATCATTTCGTTGCTGGGTGCGCTTTTTTACTCCCGTTATATCACGAGGCCCATCGTCCGCCGCAGCGGGAGTTCTCCGAAAATGGCACTGCTGGACTTCTCATGGGAGTGCCAGGAGTAGCGCCGGGATGACATGGGCATGCTGGGACAACACCTG
>JAYFPV010000418.1:0-2410 GCA_034927465.1 Lawsonibacter sp. | reverse complement strand
GGCCGCCTCACCGGAGTACCGGTGAGGCGGCTGTTTCTTCTTACTTTTTCACTTTGGCCTTTCCGGTAATGTTGTCCATGTCAATGCGCCAGACCCCGGTAATGCCAAGGGTCTTTTGAATTGCCAGGTCGAAGCTCTCCCCCATATTATTTGGGGTCAGCTTCTGACACAGCGCCCGCAGAGCGTCGATTTTTTCCTGGTTGTCCGTGACTTCACTCGCTGTGCCGGTGGCGATGACAGACTGAAAATAAGTCGTATAGGAGGAGGGGGCGATAAAGGCTGGAGTGTCACCACCCACAAAGGTGACGCATACTCTGGGGTTGCGGCGCAGAAGATCCAGCTTCCGGCCCTCTTTTGCACAGTGAAAATACAAGCTGTTGTCCATCCGCACAAAGGACAGGGGTAGACAATAAGGGGTGGCTTCGCCGGTGGAAATGGCGGCGACACCGTTTGTGCAGCGGTCAATCAGGGCCAAAGAAAACTCCAGGCCTTGCTCCCGATCAGATCTTCTCATGTGAATGTCTCCTTTTCCTTTAATTTGACCCGCTGAGCAGACCAATGATGGCATGGTAGAGGGCGGCAGGATCCTCCTGAAAGCGCTGAGACATGTTCATGGCCTGAGAACGGCCGGGGACCAGCAGATCAAGGTTCAGCAGAGGGCTACCCACATCGTTCAGGTGCAGCTGGAGCGTGCATGTGCCATCCTCATTGTCTGTAACTTTGGTTTGAACCTGTGCATCCCGGCGCAGCGCCTGGTTGACCTTGACTAAATTCTCATCACAGTGCATCCGTATGGAATAGGGAAGGCTGCTTTCGCAGATCTCACTGTTGCGCCGCCCCTTGTCTGTAATGGAAAAGCGGTCATTCTCTTTGGACAGCTGGCCGGTCTCTACCATATGGTTTACCGCCTGAGTCAGAGAGAAGTAGTCGACCCCGGCATCGCACAGGACCAGCTCCAGCAGCTGGAGGAAGGTAATGGGACCCGCCGTGCGTGCCATAATATACAGGACCAGAAGCTTCAGGTCCAGTTCGTTTTGAATGAATCCAACAGAGGGCATAGAAACGATCCTTTCCGGCAGGGAGTCTTGCCTAAGATCTATTATAATGCCTGGAAAACAAAGCCGCAAGCCTAAAAAAACAGAAAAGATGATCGGAAGACTTGCAGGTCTGACACCAATTTTAAGCGCGGTCATAAGTTGGAATGTACGCAGACCAAAATTGGGCGGGAGTACCGCCCACACCATCCAAATTTAGGAGGGAACCATATGCCAGAAATGGTCGTGCCCGGCCCCGTAACCGAGGAGCGTAGCATCCGGGAGGCCGTGTGCATACACACGAGGAAAATTTTTGATTCATGTAAAGAGGAAGATACCACAGGTTAGAACTTTTTCCCCGAGGAAAAGACGGCCCTCAAAAAGACCGGAGCCGGGTGTCCAGGTAAAAGTCGGTGGGCCTGGCTTTTTTCTCCTTGCGGTACCAGATTACATCAATGATCGATTTCAGCAGGGCGTTGCGGCCTGCGGCGTCCGAGATGGTATACAAATCCAGAACGGTTCGTATCTTTTCGGACAGGGTGGCAGGTGAGGCCAACGCTGCATGCTCCGCGGCGCGGTGGGTCTCATGCGCTTTTTGCTCCAGGACTGAAATCCGTTCCAGGACAGTCTCCATTCGCTCCCGGAATGTTTGAATGTCGTACTCTCCAAGCTCCAGAAGCTCATACAGACGCTTTTTTTGACGCTGTGCTGCCGCCAACTCTTTCTGAACGGTGGTGAGGGTAAGATCCAGAAGTTCGGTATCCCGAATGTTTGGAGGCGCGGAAGGAGGCAGGGGAAGCGCAGCCAAAGTTTCCTCCAGGCAGTTCAGAATGCGCTCCTCCACCAGGTCAAACTGGGTGGAGGCACAGCATCCGGCCTTTGTGCACAGCAGGTAGGAACCTTCCTTTCGTGACATGCGCTGCATATTCTGACCGCAGTTGGCGCACCGGATCAGACCTGCCAGGGCGCTTTTTACGGTGCCATCTCGCCTGGGCGGAGTAAAGCGGCCGGCCAGGATGTTCTGAACCCGGTCAAACAGCTCCGGCTCCACAATTGGCATATGAAGCCCGTCGGTAATAATCCACTGATCCTTTGGCTGGCAGATGGTAATGTGCTTCAGTGTCCCATTGGAACCCTTTCGAATGTGCTTCTTCTGGTTCCAGACAATTTTTCCGATGTAGGTTGGGTTATGCAGAATTTTGGCCACGCTGGTGCGAGAAAATTCCTGGGCGCGGTGCGGCCGGGCGCCTAACACGTTGATATGCCGAGCGATAGAAATGCAGCCGTATCCCTGGGCGTAAAGCTGAAACATCATGCGGACAAAGACTGCCTCCGGCTCATAAATTTCCAGGGTTGGCTTGCGGTCAACCACAGTT
>JAYFPV010000477.1:0-9779 GCA_034927465.1 Lawsonibacter sp. | reverse complement strand
ACCTCAGCCTATCAAGAAGTGCAAGGACTCTTTTTGACAGGTTGGGACGGGTTTGGAACCATCTCCAAATCTGTGTTGATGGATGCACGGAAGAGGACCCTGACGGATCCCTTCCAAATCATCCTTCCCGCCCAGCCCTTTGAAACGTGGTTTTTTCATCGTCGGAAAGGGAGCGCCCACGGGCGCTCCCTTTCCCTTTTTTCTGGGACAGCCAAGGCTGTTCAGATGTGGGATTCTTTGCCCTTAATGCCGGCCGCCACTTCCAATTCGATGGAACCGGTCTCCAAAAACAGGACCTCATCGCCGCCAGCGCCTTCGGCTGGCTCTTCCAACGCGTCGGTCACGATGCCACAGTCTCCGGCTTGCGTCAAATTGCCGTCGTCATCAATGGGGTCGTCATCCCGATACTGGGCCAGTCCGGAGCCGGCCGGAATCAACTTGCCGATGATGACATTTTCTTTCAGCCCCAGCAAGTGGTCTACCTTGCCCTTGATTGCGGCCTCAGTGAGAACTTTGGTGGTCTCCTGGAAGGAGGCGGCAGACAGGAAGGACTCGGTCGCCAGAGATGCCTTGGTAATGCCCATCAGCAGACGGGTGTAGGTGGGCAGGCGCAGGTCCTCTCCCATCTCATTTTTCTCCCCGACCTTGATTCGGTTCTTGACGGCCTCTTCCGCATCCAGGAACTCCACAATGTCAACGGTGGAGCCGGACAGCAAGCCGGAATCTCCGGCTTCTTCCACCCGGACCTTGCGCATCATCTGGCGGACAATGACCTCGATATGCTTATCGTTGGTGTCAACACCCTGCTGCCGGTATACCTTCTGAACCTCGCGGATCAGATAGTTGTGACAGTCGGACAATCCGCGGATGCGCAGAACCTCGTGGGGAGACAGCGCGCCTTCGGTGAGTTCCAACCCCTTGGGAACCACTTCGCCATCCTTGACTCGGATGCCGGCGGAATAAGGCAGCGCATACGTGACTACCTCACCGTCGTCCGCGGTAATGGTCAGGTTGCACATGACATTGCGCTTGGTCTCCTCAATGGTCACCCGGCCGCCGATCTCGGCAAGCTGGGCCATTTTCTTGGGCTTTCTCGCCTCGAACAGTTCTTCTACGCGGGGCAGACCCTGGGTGATATCGCCGCCGGCCACGCCGCCGGTGTGGAACGTACGCATGGTCAGCTGAGTGCCCGGCTCGCCGATGGACTGGGCGGCAATGATACCCACCGCCTCGCCGGCACCAACCGGTTCGCCGATGGCCAGGTTAATGCCGTAACACTTGGAGCACACACCGCTGCGGGCCCGGCAGGTCAGTACGGAGCGGATTTCAATGGAACGGATGCCGTGCTGCTCCAGCACCGCGGCGGTGTCCTTGGTCATCATGGTATCCCGGGTAAGCAGAAGTTCCCCGGTGGCGGGGTCAACAATATCGTTCACCGGGTAGCGGCCATGGATTCGCTCGGCAAACGTCTCAATAACCTGGCCGTATTCTTCAATGGCAGACACCGTAATGCCCTCGGTCGTACCACAGTCCTCTTCCCGGATGATCACTTCCTGGGACACGTCCACCAGACGGCGGGTCAGATAGCCCGAGTCGGCGGTACGAAGTGCGGTATCGGCCATGCCCTTTCGGGCGCCTCTGGAGGAGATGAAATATTCCAGCACGGACAGGCCTTCACGGAAGTTGGCCTTGATGGGAATTTCGATGGTTCGTCCGGCGGTGTCGGCCATCAGACCGCGCATGCCGGCCAGCTGACGGATCTGGGCCATAGAGCCGCGGGCGCCGGAATCGGCCATCATGAAGATGGGGTTGTAGCGATCCATGTTCTCCTGAAGGGCCACGGTGACGTCGGCGGTGGTCTTTTCCCAGGCAGCCACGGTCAGACGATAGCGCTCGTCGTTGGTGATCAGACCGCGGCGGTACTGCCGGTCAATTTTGATGATTTCCTTCTCGGTCTCAGCAATCAACTCGTACTTCTTGGCCGGAACGGTCATGTCGGAGATGGCCACGGTCAGGGACCCACGGGTGGAGTAGTGATAGCCCAAGTCCTTAATGGCATCCAAAACACCGGCAGACACGGTAAAGCCGTGTTTGGTAATGCACCGGTCAATGATCTTGCCCAGCTGCTTTTTGCCCACGATGAAATTGACTTCCGGATCAAACATCGTCTCCGGGTTGGCACGGTCCACAAATCCAAGATCCTGCGGAATGGCCTCGTTGTAGATTAAACGGCCCACCGTGGTCTCTACCAGCTTGTGCTCCATCACGCTGCCCACTTCCCGGTACATACGCACCTTGACGGGGGAATGCAGGGTCACCACGCCGGCGTCATAGGCCAACATGGCCTCATCCTTGTCGGCAAAACAGTGGCCGGTTCCCTCTTCGTCTCTGGTGTAGGTCAGGTAATAAGCGCCCAGCACCATGTCCTGAGAGGGGATCGTGACGGGGCCTCCGTCCTGGGGGCGAAGCAGGTTATTGGCGGACAGCATCAGCACCCGGGCCTCGGTCTGCGCCTCGGCGGACAGGGGGACGTGGACGGCCATCTGGTCGCCGTCGAAGTCTGCGTTAAAGGCGGTACACACCAGGGGGTGCAGCTTAATGGCGCGGCCCTCCACCAGGATAGGCTCAAATGCCTGAATACCAAGACGGTGCAGCGTAGGCGCACGGTTGAGCATGACGGGGTGGTCTTTGATGACGAATTCCAGGGCGTCCCACACGGCGGCCTCGCCCTTCTCCACCATCTTCTTGGCGGCCTTGATGTTGTTGGCCAGGCCGTCGTCCACAAGCTTCTTCATGACGAAGGGACGGAACAGCTCAATGGCCATCTCCTTGGGCAGGCCGCACTGATAGATTTTCAGGCTTGGACCAACCACGATAACGGAACGTCCGGAGTAGTCCACGCGCTTACCCAGCAGGTTCTGACGGAAGCGGCCCTGCTTGCCCTTGAGCATGTCGGACAGCGACTTCAATGCCCGGTTGTTGGCCCCGGTGACGGCGCGGCCGCGGCGGCCGTTGTCAATGAGCGCGTCTACCGCCTCTTGAAGCATCCGCTTCTCGTTGCGGACAATAATGTCGGGGGCGTTAAGCTGGATCAACCGCTTCAGGCGGTTATTGCGGTTAATAACCCGACGGTACAGGTCATTCAAATCGGAAGAGGCGTACCGTCCGCCGTCCAGCGGGACCATAGGCCGAATCTCAGGGGGGATGACGGGCAGCACATCAATAATCATCCATTCGGGCCGGTTACCGGAGCTGCGGAAGGCATCAACGACTTCCAGCCGCTTGACGATACGAGCCTTTTTCTGTCCGGATGCATCCTTCAGCTCGGTACGCAGCTGGGTGGACATCTCTTCCAGGTTAATCTGCTGGAGCAGCTTCTTCACAGCCTCAGCGCCCATGCCGGCATCGAAGTCGTCTTCATACTTCTCCCGCATGTCCCGGTATTCCTTCTCCGACAGGATTTGGTTTCTGGCCAGCGGAGAGAAGCCGGGATCAATGACGATATAGGCGGCAAAATACAGTACCTTCTCCAGGATGCGGGGGCTGATGTCCAGCAGAAGTCCCATCCGGGAAGGAATGCCCTTAAAGTACCAGATATGGGACACCGGGGCGGCCAGTTCAATGTGGCCCATGCGCTCTCGGCGCACCTTGGACTTGGTGATCTCCACGCCGCAGCGATCGCATACCTTGCCCTTATACCGAATCTTCTTGTATTTGCCGCAGTTGCACTCCCAGTCCTTGGTAGGACCAAAAATTTTCTCACAGAACAGGCCGTCCTTCTCGGGCTTCAGCGTGCGGTAATTAATGGTTTCAGGACGCTTTACCTCGCCATAGGACCACTCACGAATCTGTTCAGGGGAGGCGATGCCAATGCGGATGGCGTCAAACTCAGCGTAACTCATATTTTAAATTCTCCTCCCAGTCTCAAAAGTCCTCATCGGAGAGCTGCTCATCGCCGGAGCTCTCCTCCTCATCGTCCTCGCCGGCAGCCAGCGCCAGGTCGTCGTCGTCGCTCTCCCCCTTGAAGGTAAAGCCGCCGGCGGACGCAAAGTCGGCGTCCTTCTGATAGCCGAAGTCGTCATCGTCCCGGCCGTACAAGTCGTCCCGGATGGGCTGATAATTGTCCTCGTCCTCGTCCTTCAGCTCAATCTCGTCGCCGTTGGAATCCAGCACCCGCATATCCAGACACAGGGACTGCAGTTCCTTAATCAGTACCTTGAAGGACTCCGGCACGCCAGGCTTGGGCACATTTAAGCCCTTGACAATGGCTTCATAGGTCTTCACGCGTCCGGTAACGTCGTCGGACTTGACGGTCAGAATTTCCTGGAGGGTGTAAGCGGCTCCGTAGGCCTCCAGTGCCCACACTTCCATCTCGCCGAAGCGCTGCCCGCCGAACTGGGCTTTGCCGCCCAAGGGCTGTTGGGTGACCAGAGAGTAGGGGCCGGTGGCGCGGGCGTGAATCTTATCGTCCACCAGATGATGCAGCTTTAGGAAGTAGACATAGCCCACGGTAACCGGGTTGTCAAAACGGCGGCCGGTGCGGCCGTCATACAGCCAGCTCTTGCCGTCCGGGGACAGACCAGCCAGGTTCAGGCAGTCCTGAATGTCCTGTTCGTTGGCGCCATTAAAGATGGGGGTGGCCACCTTCCAACCCAATGCGTGGGCCGCATAACCCAGGTGAACTTCCAGCACCTGCCCGATGTTCATACGCGAGGGCACGCCCAAGGGGTTGAGTACAATATCCAGCGGAGTGCCGTCGGGCAGGAAGGGCATATCCTCCTGGGGCAGGATGCGGGAGACGACACCCTTGTTGCCGTGGCGTCCGGCCATTTTGTCGCCCACAGAGATTTTCCGCTTCTGGGCGATATAAACCCGGACCACCTGGTTGACGCCGGGGCCCAGTTCGTCGCCGTTCTCTCGGGTAAAGATCTTCACATCCACCACGATGCCGGCCTCGCCGTGGGGTACCTTCAGCGAGGTATCGCGGACTTCGCGGGCTTTTTCGCCGAAGATGGCCCGGAGCAGCTTCTCCTCGGCGGTGGCCTCCGCCTCGCCCTTGGGGGTCACCTTACCAACCAGATAATCGCCGGCGTGGATTTCGGCGCCGACCCGGATGACGCCATGCTCGTCCAGATCCTTCAGCGCATCCTCGCCAACGTTGGGAATATCCCGGGTGATGGTTTCAGGCCCCAGCTTGGTGTCCCGGGCCTCGGTCTCGTACTCCTCAATGTGGATGGAGGTAAACACATCGTCCCGGACGATGCGCTCGTTGAGGAGGATGGCATCCTCGTAGTTGTAGCCTTCCCAGGTCATAAAGCCCATGAGAATGTTCCGGCCCAACGCCACCTCGCCGTGGTCCGTGGAAGGCCCGTCGGCCAGGACGTCCTGATACTCCACCCGCTGTCCCGCGTCCACGATGGGCCGCTGGTTGATGCAGGTGGTATGGTTGGACCGCAGGTACTTGGTCAGGCGGTATTCCTTGGTTTTCCCGTTGTCATAGGCCACGGTGATAAACCGGGCGGATACCTTGGTGACGGTACCAGGCCCCTCGGCCAAAATGGCCACTTCGGAGTCGATGCAGTTTTTGTGCTCCTGACCGGTGGCCACAATGGGGGCCTCTGGACGGAGCAGCGGCACGGCCTGACGCTGCATGTTGGCGCCCATCAGGGCACGGTTGGCGTCGTCGTTCTGGAGGAATGGGATCATGGCAGTGGCGATGGACACCATCATCTTGGGGGATATGTCCACGTAGTCCACCTGGTGGCGATCCACCGAAATTGTCTCGTTGCGATGGCGGCAGGTAATACGCTCGTTGATAAAGCAGCCATTCTCATCCAGCGGTTCAGTGGCCTGGCCGGTGGTAAACTCATCCTCCACGTCGGCGGTCATATAGTCAATTTGGTCGGTGACCTTGCCAGTCTTTTTATCTACCTTACGGTAGGGGGCCTCAATAAATCCGAATCGATTGATGCGGGCATAGGAAGCCAAATAAGAAATCAAGCCGATGTTGGGACCTTCCGGCGTCTCAATGGGACACAGGCGTCCGTAATGGCTGTAATGCACGTCTCGGACATCAAAGGAAGCCCGGTCGCGGGAAAGGCCGCCGGGACCCAGTGCAGACAGGCGGCGCTTGTGCGTCAGCTCGGCCAGGGGATTGGTCTGATCCATAAACTGGCTCAGGGGACTGGACCCGAAAAACTCCTTGATGGCCGCCGTGACGGGCCGGATGTTAATCAAAGACTGGGGAGTCACCACGTCCAGATCCTGGGTGGTCATGCGCTCGCGAATCACGCGCTCCATGCGGCTGAAGCCGATGCGGAACTGATTTTGAATCAGTTCCCCCACGCAGCGCAGGCGGCGGTTGCCCAGGTGATCGATGTCGTCGGGGTTGCCCACGTTGTAAGCCAGGCAGTTCAGATAGTTGATGGAGGCCATGATGTCGGGGACGGTGATATGCTTGGGAATCAAGTCGTCCAGGTGTTCCCGGATCGCCTCTTTCAGCTGGTCTCCGCTATACTGCTCCATCAGCTGACACAGCACTGGGAAGGAAACCATTTCGTCCACGCCCACCTCATCCGGGGTGAAGTCCACAAAGTTCTTCAGATGAACCATGTTGTTGGAGAACACCTTGATGATTTTGCCGTCCATATTCAGCGATGCTTCGTTGACACCGCTGTCATCCAGCTCGTGGGCCCGCTCCCGGGTGAGGATTTCCCCCGCCTCTGCAATGATCTCGCCGGTACGGGGATTGGCAATCGGCAGTGCCAGCTTATGGCCGGACAGTCGGCTCCACAGAGCCATCTTTTTATTGAACTTGTAGCGGCCGACCGCGGACAGATCGTAGCGCCGTGGATCAAAGAAGGTAGTGTTAATCAGCGACTCGGCCGAGTCTACCGTGGGCGGCTCGCCGGGACGCAGCTTGCGGTAGATTTCCAGCAGGGCCTCTTCATAAGTTTTGCAAGCATCCTTCTCCAACGTGGCCAGAATGCGCTCGTCCTCGCCGAACAGCTCGATGATTTCGGCGTCGGTGCGGGGGCCCATGGCACGGATCAGGCAGGTCACGGGCAGCTTGCGGTTCTTGTCAATGCGGACATAAAAGATGTCGGACAGGTCGGTCTCATACTCCAGCCAGGCGCCACGATAGGGAATGACCGTGGTGGCAAAAGTCAGGTTGTCCGCCTTGTCCGCAGTGCGGGTATAGTACATACCTGGAGAGCGAACAATCTGAGATACAATGACACGCTCGGCCCCGTTAATGACAAAGGTGCCGGCCTGAGTCATGATGGGGAAGTCCCCCATAAAAATCTCCTGCTCGTTGATCTGATTGTTCTGCGTGTTGCGCAGGTGAACCTTCACCTTGATCGGAGCGGCATAGGTGGTGTCCCTGGCTTTGCATTCCTCTACGTCATATTTAGGCTTTTCGTCCATGGAGAAGTCGATAAAAGACAGCTCCAAGTTGCCAGCGTAGTCGGTAATAGAGGCGACATCTTTAAATACTTCCCGGAGTCCGGTGTCCAAGAACTCCTGATAAGAAGTTTTTTGAACCTCCAACAGATTGGGCATCTCCAGGATCTCATGGTACCGGGCAAAACTCTTGCGCAGGGTCTTGCCATAATAGATATCCTTGGCTCTTTCCTCGACCCGCTGCCGAACTTCCTCAATACTTTCCTTGACCATTCTAAAAAATCAACTCGCTTTCTCTTCACTCAACGGTTGGTTCTCCCAGTTTTTCTCTCCGGATTCAAGGGAAAACAGTCGATTCGCCGTCATTTTGCACAATTTCGGCCCCGCCTTGCTTTCCCGCACACCCGGTCGCGTTGTCCATTTCCGCTTTTTTCCTCTTGCCTTTTCTCCTGCCCCATGGTAAACTTCGGTTGAGCATGGAGATCTAGGCTTATTTCATCATGGGGATACAAAAGCATTTTATTGTACCATAAAGAGGCGGGGCTGTCAAGCCTTACCTCTTATTTTTTTATTTTTTGACTTCTTCCTACTTGAGGCATCCACGTTTGGAGCCGCACACCAGAACAAAAAAGCGTTCGAACCAGGTACTCATTGCATCTCTGCCGTCTTGCTCCCGCTTCCATGTGATTTTCTTTTTTGTGCAGCTGGTTTCAATGCGATTCGTATCCCGCACATGCAAATTGTGCAATATACACCATTTTCCAGGAAAAAAATCCAGAAAGGGTTTGACATTAGGCAACAAACATGTTACAATTTGGTTACAAGTTTTAATTTGAGGAGAGTTAATCATGGATACCGAACACGTTCCTCTTTTCTATAAAGGGCATCCCCTGCGTCGAAAAGACAATTTCATTTACTATGGCACTATGGCAGATAAATACATCATCATGCTTCAGGTCTTGTCCACCAAACAGGTAAGTGGATTAGAGGTTGCTGACCGGGTCGCGGTTCAGCTTCAGCTTACCGACCCGGAGTTAAAAAGCCGGGATCGGATTGTAAAACGAAGTGAAAAAGACAGCTTGTACGCCGCCATGGACGTTGCTTCCGTGTGGCTGGAGCGGGCGCTGGACACCAAATAACACAATTATGTAACAGACAGATACGTTCGGGGAGGAAAGCAGTCATGCAGCTTAATAAGACGACCGCCGCCCGTTTTACCGCAAGCCTTTTGCTGGTCAGCACCCTCGTGGTTCCTGCCTTGGCTCTTACAGGAACGGTCAATTCCGGCGGTAGTCCGCTTCGAGTTCGGACCGAAGCCAGTACAAACAGCGAGATTTTAACGAAGCTGGATCCCGGCACGCAGGTTGAAGTCCTCTCCACCGTGGAAAACGGCTGGTATCAAATTGGATTCGAAGAAGTCACCGGTTATGTTTCTTGCGACTATCTGGTCGTGGACGGGACTGAGAATGCCATCTCTGCCGTCTCTGCGGTTGCTCCAACTTCTGTTGTCTCTGCGGCAGACGCCATTCAGCCGGCTGCGGAACCCAAATTCGGCAAGGTAACGGTTTCCTCCTTGAACATCCGTTCCGGCGCTGGCGCCGATTATGACAAGGCTGGCACTCTGTCTGCCGGTAAGGTCGTAGAAATTCTGAGTGAGTCCAGCGGTTGGTACCGGATCGAATCCGGTTATATCTGCGCGGACTATGTAACCATTGTGGATGCCACCGAGGCGGCCGCTACCAGCAAGGGGCAGGAAATTGCCGCCTTTGCTCAGACCTTCGTCGGGTACCCCTATGTGTATGGCGGCAGCAGCCCCAAGGGCTTTGACTGTTCCGGCTTCGCCCGGTATGTATACAGTCAGTTTGGCTATTCCATCAATCGCACTGCCTCCAATCAGATGGACAACGGAACGTCCGTCTCCATGAGTGAACTGCAGCCCGGCGACCTGGTCTTCTTCAAAAAGGCCGGCTCCGGCAGCAAGCGCGCCTCCCACGTGGGAATCTACATCGGCGGAAATCGGTTTGTCCATGCCTCCACCGCTCAAGTCGGCGTCATCACCAGCTCTTTGAGCGATGCTTATTATACCTCCGGTTTTGTGGGCGGTCGCCGACTGGCTCAATGAACACATAGAATCAATCCCCGGAAGCGCTGCTTCCGGGGATTTCTGTCTGTAAAAAAGCTTCGAGGAGTTCGCGCAGCATAGGGCGCGAATGAGATTTAACCGTCTTTTCCGGCGACTTGTGTATCGGAGAAAACACATCTCGGCTTGTAAGTGTGCGTGCTGTCCGCCAACGGCGGACGGTTCGTGCGCGCGGCAAGCCACCAATCAACTTGAAAAAGTGCCTCCGGCACTTTTTCGACCGTCTCAGTCCCCG
>JAYFPV010000302.1:0-7233 GCA_034927465.1 Lawsonibacter sp. | reverse complement strand
CAAGCCCTAGACCACTCCTTTGGCGGAGCTGAAGGCCAGGGAACCCATCGGCATTATTTTCACCGGGGGGCCGAACTCCGTCTACCTGGAAGACGCGCCCCATGTGGATCCGAAAATTTTCTCCTGGGGTGTGCCGATTCTGGGTATTTGCTATGGCTGTCAGTTGATGGCCCATACGCTGGGCGGCCAGGTCACTGCGGCCCAGGACGAATCTGCTCGAGAGTACGGAAAGACTTCCACTTACTATGATACCGCCTGTAAGCTGTTCCAGAACCTGCCCGCTCAGGGCATTTCCTGGATGAGCCACGGTGACTACATGGCTAAGGTACCAGAAGGCTTTGCGCTCACCGCCCGCTCGGATGCCTGTCCCAATGTGGCCATCGCCGATGAGAGCCGGGGCTTCTATGGCGTTCAGTATCATCCCGAGGTCAACCACACCGAGCATGGCATTCAGATGATCCGTAACTTCCTCTACGAGGTCTGCGGCGCCAAGGGCGATTGGACCATGGGGGATTATAAGAATACCGCCATCTCCGCGGTGCGGAAGAAGGTAGGGGATGGAAAGGTGCTGCTGGCGCTGTCCGGTGGCGTGGACTCCTCGGTGGTGGCCGCTCTGCTGGCAGAAGCGGTGGGCCGCCAACTGACCTGCGTCTTTGTGGACCACGGCCTGATGCGCCTGCGAGAGGGCGACGAGGTGGAGGCCGCATTCCAAAAATGGGACATCAACTTCGTCCGGGTAGACGCCGAGCAGCGATTCCTGGGCAAGTTGGCGGGAATTTCTGAGCCGGAGCGGAAGCGGAAGATCATCGGTGAGGAGTTTATCCGGGTCTTTGAGGAAGAGGCAAAGAAGATTGGCACTGTGGATTTTCTGGCCCAGGGCACCATATACCCCGACGTGATCGAGTCGGGGGCTGGCAACGCGGCTGTTATCAAGAGCCATCACAACGTGGGTGGACTGCCCGATTCCGTGGATTTCAAGGAGATCATTGAGCCGTTGCGCCTTCTGTTTAAGGATGAGGTTCGCCAGCTTGGCCGGGAGCTTGGTTTGCCCGAATATCTGGTCAGCCGTCAGCCCTTCCCTGGCCCCGGATTGGCCATTCGGATCATCGGTGACATCACAAAAGAGAAAGCTGATCTGCTGCGGGATGCCGATTTTATCTTCCGTGACGAGATTGCCAAGGCGGGAGAAAATCAAAACCTGAATCAATATTTCGCGGTTTTGACCAATACCCGCTCCGTCGGTGTCATGGGTGATGGTCGGACGTATGATTATACTCTGGCTTTGCGCGCCGTTACGACCAGCGATTTTATGACCGCCGATTGGGCCAGAATCCCCTACGACGTTCTGGATAAAATTTCGGTGCGGATTGTCAACGAGGTCAAGGGGGTCAATCGCATCTGTTACGACATTACCTCCAAGCCGCCAGCCACGATCGAGTGGGAATAACGGAAGCTATAATAAATTGTCAAATAATATAACGAAAACAGAAAAAACAGCAGTAAATCATTGATTTACTGCTGTTTTTGTTTTAAAAAATTGCTACAAAATTTTATGCGTAGCAAAATCGTAGCACTTTTGCATCTTTTCCAATTCGGTCACTAGCTGACCCTGTTTGTTTGGGTAGAGGTGGGAATACGTTTGTAGGGTGGTCTCGATGTTCTCATGTCCAAGGCGCTCTGCAATGAGCAGCGGAGAATAGCCCATCTCAATCAGAAGCGAGGCGTGGGAGTGCCGGAGATCGTGGATGCGGATTCGCTTGACCCCGGAGGCGGCACATCCGCGCTTCATCTCATGCTGTAAAATATACTTTGTATTGCCAGGAAAAATGCGGTCTCCGCTATTCAAGTCATAGAGCGTTGCGAGGTAGTTCTGGACCATGACAGCCAGCGTGGAAGGAATGGGGATAACCCGGCGGCTCTTTGGGGTCTTTGGTTCCAAAATAAGGTCTTGGCCGTCCTGCCTCGCATAGTTCTTGGTGATACTTACCGTGTTGGCGGCGAAGTTGAAATCGGAGGGAGTAAGGGCCAACATTTCCCCGGAACGCATCCCCGTCCAAAAGAGCAGCGAGAACATGACTACGCAATGAGACTTATTGGAGATAGCAGTCAAAAATCGGTTAAACTCATCTACGGTCCAAAATTGCATAGCGTCTGCGTTCTTCTTCCCCATAGCGCCTGCCTGCCGACACGGATTACTTTTCAAACCGTAGTACTTCATGCCGTAGTTGAACATGGCGGAGGCCTGGTTGTGAACGGTTTTTAAATAGGTCTGAGCGTATGGTTCCCCGGTATCTTCCCGCTTCACAGCCAAGAGAGTGTTCTGCCATTTTCGAATACTGGCCGGGCCTACGTCAGAGGCCCGGAGATTCCCAAGATAGGGCAGGACATGCTTCTGAAACAAAAAATCTTTGTTGGCGTAGGTGGTAGGCTTCAGGCGGGTTTTGCAGTCTTCCATATAAAGAGCATAGAGAGAAGCGATCGTCATATCTGGTGATCCTGTGCGCTGCTCAAGAAACTGCTTTTCGTATTCTTTCGCGTCGCTCCGGCGGTCAAAGCCTTCCTTTTTATGCTGCCGGGTTTCTCCGGTCCAGTCCTTATATCGGACAAATACATACCAGCGTTTCCCGTCTTTCATTTTGGCCACAGACATATTGCAGGACGCTCCTTTCTTGACGGCTGCGCCCGAAAATGGTACAATATGGGCGCAATCCTCCTTTTCGTGGTGGTTTAGGTGGGTGCATCTTTCCGCCTTCGGTGTTACAGCACCGGGGGCGGATTTTTTATTTGCTAGTTTTTACAATACTTGCCCATTGCTATCCTCCTGTTGTGACGCGCCGTTGTATTTTTGTATATATGTGCGTGTCACAAAAAAGAAGAGAACAATGAGCGCCACGGAAATAACCAGGGAGATAATATGGGGTGATGTCAGCCAGACGTCCGGTTCCCTTACCATACCAGAAATGCACCCGAACATGGAAAGTCCTTGCAGCACAACGCCGATGCGATACCACCCCCATGTTTTCCCTCGCCTTACTAAAAACAGACCGATCAGGCAACATATAATAAAAAGGCCATTAAAAATCAAATAATATACAATTGTAAGAAAAGCGTTGAAAATAAAATCCATGGGATTACCTCCTATTCAAACTCCGCCCAGAGGGATGGCTGGACGGTGCTCATTCTACGGCTTGCAAGGCTAACAGGGACGCCCATGTAGGAAGCTGCGTCGGCAATGGGACGTGTCAGGAATGGATTTAATTCCTCGTCGGAGTAAACCAGCTCCAACGAGAATATATGGGCCTCATTTTCAAATCTTTGGGTGACAATCTGAGTGGAATGGTCCATGAACACCCGGTTTAGTCCGCTATGGAGCATGTGGTGAGCCATTTCATGGGCACAGACCAAACGGCACTGTTGTTCATCCAGGGCCTCATTGATATAGATAAGATTTCTACGCTGGGTATGCTGCTGAAACCCGCGCACATCAATCAAAGGCGCAAATACGATAATATAACCGAGCGCCTGCGCGATACGGAAAGGGTCCCGCGTGTTATGCTTCGCGGCCAGCCTGGCCGCGAGCGCTCTAGCGTCCATGTCATTACCCCTTCCTATACTTCTTCGGAGTGTACGTTTCCTTGTTCCGACGCTTTGCTTCCTCCAAGCCGATCCGCATAGCAGCGGCCATGGCGGCCTTTGCTTCCGGAGACATGGGAACCCCGTCAAACATAAGTTCCCCGCTGTTTTCCAGATTGCCCATAATTCGCTCCACATCCCTGGCAACATCGCGCTCGTCCTTCTCTGTGAGGGCGGGCGCTTTTTCTGTTTCTTCTCCTGTTAGGAGGTAGTCCGTTGAAACAGAAAACCGAGCTGCGATTTTAGCCATATTATCTGCTGACAATTTCTTCGTTCGTCCTGCCTTTAAATCCCCCATAGTACCGCGGCTAATCCCTAAGTCAGAACACATTTTCCCAACAGTCATCTTGTTTTTTAAGCACAGGCTTTCAATTATTCCGTACATTTCGCTCATAATCGCACCTCATTTTTGTACGGAACGCCGAAAAAACGGAAATCCGTACGACTGTATTGACATGTACGGAACTCCGTGCTAGTATAAGCTACAGAAAGGGCGGAAATCCGTACATATTTTATCTGACAAAATAAATATAGTACAACATTCCGTACTTGTCAACCGCTTTATATAGGGAGGTGAAGCGAACAATGGCACAATTTACTGCGTTCGGCAAAGAAGTCAAAAAGGCGCTTATCGATGTAGGAGAAACGCAGGACTGGCTGATGAAGAGAGTCGGGGAGAACACAGGCTTGTTCGTAGACAGCGGCTACATGTACAAGATCCTCACCGGACAACGAAGTGCTCCCAAGATTGTTCAAGCAATCGGTGAGATCCTGGACTTGCCAGAGCAAAACCAGGATAGTGCATAAGGTGTCCGATAAACCGGACTTTCGAAGGAGGACAAGGACATGAATCTGCTTGGCGTTGAAGAAGTCAAGAGCCTTCTGGATGTGAAAGACTCCAAGGCATACAGCATCATTCGCCAGCTCAACAAAGAGCTGGAAAGAAAAGGCTACCTAATTGTTCGCGGAAAGGTTCCGAAAACGTATTTGCTGGAGCGATTTTATTCTAACTAGGAGGACCAGCCCATGGAGAAACAGAAAACCGCCCTGGCCAAAGCCAACGAAGCCATGCAGAGCAAGGCCAACCGGGCGTCGTTCGAGCAGGTCAAGCGGCTTGAGGCGGAGCGGTTCCAGAAGGAGAAAGAGCTGCTGACTTTCAAGAGGGAGGACAAGCCATGCAATATCTGAGCAAACGGGATGCCGCACTGTGTGCGGCGGTGCTGGTGCTGACCGTCCTGTCTGCCTATGGGGCGGATCTGGTCAGCCAGCCCCCGGCCAAGGAGAAGGATGCGCCGGTTGCCCTTTGTGCGGCGTATGCGGCCCCCGAAGTCTTAGCGGACAATGTGCCGCAGGAGGCTGCCCCCACGGAAGATGGTGCGGCAGAGTGCCTTGCAAAGATGCTGTACGGTGAGGCGCGGGGATGCTCCAAGACAGAACAGGCGGGGGCAGTTTGGTGCGTACTGAACCGGGTGGACGACCCGAAATACCCGGACGGGGTGGTGGCTGTCGTTACCCAGAAAAATCAGTTTTACGGGTACAAGGCGGACAACCCGGTGTTGCCGGAGCTGCTGGCCCTGGCGGAGGACGTTCTGGCCCGCTGGTACGCAGAGGGCGACTGCATTGGAAATGTGGGGCGCGTCCTTCCAAAGGAGTATCTGTACTTCACCGGGGACGGGCGGAGGAACCAATTCAGGACGGAGTACAAAGGCGGCGAGACATGGGACTGGTCCCTTGCAAGCCCGTATGAGGAGTAGCGGCATGGAAGGACAGATTAGCCTATTCGAATTATTGCAGAGGCCGAGAGTAGGAGACTATGTTAAGCGGCACGGAATCCCGCTGGCATGGAACGACCTACGCCCAGGAATGACACTGATTTACGACTGCTCCACACAATCGCATGAATGGCTGAAACTTGCAGCCGTAGAACGGATAATCCGCACGCCTGACGACTGGCGCGTGATTCTGAACGGCGGGAAGTCATCGCGTCCGCTGATAAACAAGCTGTATATCGACACTGGCAGCGTAAAGCTGTATAGGGAGGTTGGAGCATGAACCGATTACAGGAAAATCGGCTGGCGCTGGAGCTGACGCAGCCGCAGGTATCGGCAAAGCTGAAAGAGGTTGAGCCGAGGGCCGATATGGGCATGGTTTCCCGCTACGAAAAGGGCGTGTGCCTGCCGACCGGCCCGCAACTCTCCGCCCTGGAGGAGCTGTACGGCGTTTCCAGAGTGGAGTTATACGACGCGGAGGACCTGGACCTGCTGGGTACGCTCCGCAGCACAGAACCGGCCCCCGACGCGGACAGCGAGGGCAAGGAGACGGCCCCGCCTCCCAGCCACATGGGGAGGTTCCGTAAATGTTACCGGATCAGCCGGGAGTTTGCGGAGAGCCTGCCGGACGACCTGCTCCAGGTGTGCGGATATTCGTCCTGGCAGAATTGGCACGATGCCGCGCTCAAGCGGCTTGTTGGAGAATATGCGGCCCGGAAAAAGGCCACGCACAAGAAGCGGGTCCCCGACGAAAGCCCAGCGCAGCGGGTTCCGTCGGGAGAGGACGAGCAACGAATTGGAATGGATGTCCGCCAAAAGGCGGACGGAATAGAAAGGAGTTTGTGAGGACGACATGAACGAACAATTGGACAAGAAAAGCATCCTGGAGATGTCAATGGGTTCCATTCTGGAGCGCGTGGACTATGAGATGGGCAAGGTCATTGACAACATCCTCGACCCCAACACCAAGGCCACCGGCAAGCGCAAAATCACCGTTGCCCTGGAGCTGATTCCCAGCGCGGACCGCAAGACCATCACGGTACAGTCCACGGCGAAATCGTCCCTGGTTCCAACCGATCCCGTTACCACCAGCCTGTTTATCACAAATCAGCCTGGCACCGGAGAGATGGTGGTGGCGGAAATGGTGCCCCAGGTGCCCGGGCAGTACAGCATGGACGGCGCTGTTCAGGACCAACCCAAAATCCTGAATTTCCACAGCATCCGAAACGAGCAGAAGCAAGCCAACGGCTAATTTGAAAGGAGTTTTACTCATGTTAAAAGAATTTGCGCAGTATCTCCAGTCCCTCAAGGACAACCAGACCTATGACATCCACGGGGATGTCTACTCTGACAAGGAACTGGTTCGGATCGCACCCCATGTGGCCCACCCGTCCCGCATTGGCGTGACCGGTCTGGACAGCGTGGTGAAGCTGGTCAAAAACGAGCTGGACATGTTCGACAACCTGCCGCTGTTTATCCGGGTGGACGGGGCGCGCAAGGTATCCGTGTTTTCTACTTATGACGACGAGCTGGACCGGGACAGCCTGTACGAGGCCACCTGCGATGTGCCCGACTTCCGGGAAGGGTTCCGGGACTATGAGCAGGCCGTCATTGAGCTGAGAAGCAAGTTTGCCCCCGGCGAGGGCGTGAACTATCTGCTGGACCTGCTTTCCCGCGTGAGCAAAGAAAACGGCGTCACCACCAACGACAACGGCGTGAGCCAGACCGTGGAGGCCCGGACGGGGGTTTCCCTCAAGCAGATGGTGGCGGTAAAGCCGCGTGTTAGCCTGTGCCCCTATCGCACATTCCTGGAGGTGGCGCAGCCTGAGAG
>JAYFPV010000306.1:0-6119 GCA_034927465.1 Lawsonibacter sp. | reverse complement strand
ACCTCCGCCACCTCTACCTTGCGCTCACCGGTAATGGCCACTACATTCATTTTCTCACTCATGACATTCACTCCTTAAAGTCCGTAATAGAACTGCCGATAGAGCTCTTCCAGTTGCTGGGCCGTTGGGTCTTTCGGGCAGAGCTGGATATTGGCGTCCGCCAGGGCGTAGGGCACATAGGACGCTATTTTCTCCAGGTATTCCGCCTCCGGCACGCCCACCGCTTTGAGGGTCTTGGGCATGCCGATTTCATCATACATCTTCCAAATCGCCTCTACCAGTCCGTTTTGCTTCTCTTCGTCGCTCCCGGTAAGACCCAGCTGCTCAGCAACCTGAACATAGATTGGCTGGGGCATGAGATAGCGCATGGTGTAGGGCAAAAGCATCCCGGTGAGCAGGCCGTGGGGCAGGCCGAAGTCGCCGCCCGCCTGATCCATACCGTGGGCCATGCCAGTAATGGCGTTGTTGATGGCCTGTCCCGCCAAAGATGCCGCCACATGGACCTTCTCTCTGGCGGTGGTCTCTCCGCGCTGGGAGCCGGGCAGCTCCCGGATCAGCGTCACTGCAGCCTGAATGCCCTCCAGCTCCACCATCTTGTTGGAAATACGAGAGACTGCCGCCTCCAGCGCATGGGCAAGGGCGTCCGTGCCGGAAAAAGCAATATTCTTGGGGGGGAGGCTCTTCAGCAGCGCATAGTCCAGAATAGCAAGCGTGGGGACAATCTCGTTGGAGAGGATCATCTTCTTGCGCTTCTCGTAGTCCTTAATGACAGCGCAGCCGGTGGTCTCGGAGCCTGTTCCGCTGGTGGTAGGCACTACGATAAGCTGCGCCTTTCCGGGGAAGGACTCAACGGCATAGGGAACCATCGCTTTATCCCAGTCATAGTGGGGTAGCTCATAAAAGAGCCAGAGGGCCTTTGCCGTATCCATAACGGAGCCTCCGCCGATCCCCACGATATAGTCGGGGGCGTACTCCTGCATTGCCCGGATGGGTGCATCCAAAAGCTCCATGGTGGGCTCCTTGGACATGGAGCAGATGACCTTGAACTCCGCGCCCGCTAGAATGCCCTCATAGAGAGATTTATCCAGTCCCAGCGCCTTTACGATGAACTCATCCACCACCAGCGCAATTTTTTTCTCTTTCAGTTCAGACAGCTTTTCAAGGCTGCCGTTGCCCAACACATACTGGGTTGTTCTAAAATTTGCGTATGCCATAATTGCCTCTTTTCTCTGTTCTCAGTTCAGGTAAGCTTCTATTCCGGGCGAGGACAACGTCGACGGCCCCGCCCGGAATAATGCTGGATTTTACATTAGAAAGCTGCGAAGATGCCAAACGCTCCGCCCACGACACCCACGGCGATGATAATGAGCATGACCTTTACGGTGGACACGTTTTTCGCCATCAGCTTATAGGCACCCAACGTGAGAGCCAGGGGCAGGAGATTGGGGCAGATGGTGTCGAAAAGATTCTCCTGGATGCTGAAGGTGGTATCGGCGGCCTGCTGAATATTGATGCCACACTTGAGAGAGACATAGTTGGAAACCAGTGCGCCGAGAACCATACAGCCCATAATACCGGCTCCGGTAATCACCTTGTTCATAAGGCCGTTTTCCAACATATTCAGGATTGCGTCGCTGCCCTTCCGGTAGCCCACCATAAATAGCGTATAGGAAATGCCAAGCACGGCGGCAGTGATGATAACGATGTACAGAATAGGAGCAGCCAGATTGCCGGACTTTGCCATGTCGATGGCGAAGGCAAGCAGCAGCGGTACCAGCACACCCTGGATGAGTCGCCGATGCCGGACATGGGACCCATGAGGCCGGTCTTAATAGAACGAATGGCATCGCCCTCAATCTCGGCGCCGTCAGCCATCTGCTCTTCCATGGCGAGAGACAGTCCTGCAATGGCTGAGCCCAGGCAGGGCTCGCAGTTGAAGAAGTCGGAGTGGCGCTCCATCGCAGTCTTGCGCGCCTCGACGTTGTCGCTGTAAAGCTTCTTAATGGCGGGACACATGGAGTGGAGAAACCCGAGTCCCATCATACGCTCGTAGTTGTAGCAGGCCTGGTTATTAAAGAGCCAGGTCAGCCAGGTCTTTTTTACGTCACCCTTTGTCAGCTTACTCACACAGAGCACTCTCCTTCCTATTAACCTTGAGCTGCATATAGATTACCGCGGCGCAGGCGGCCAGAAAGCCGATTGCAATCATGGACATCCCTAGATAGGCGGAGAGCAGGAAGCCCACAAAGAAGAACACTTTGGAGTCGCCCTTGAAGATGAATTTAAGCGTGATGGCAATACCGAGGGCAGGCATCATGCCGCCGACCACTACCAGCACATTCAGAACTGTGCCGCCCAGAGCATTGATGGCAGGAGCCACATACTGGGCGCCGAAATAGCAGGCCAGGAAGCCGGGGATTGCGGTCATGCAGAAGAGCATCAGCTGGGGCAGCAGAAGATCAGGGATCCAGATCCGGTCGCACTGGCCCTTCTCCACCATTTTATCGGCAATACGGACAAAGAAGGTATCCAGCGTAAGGCGGCCAAACCAGAGCAGCGTGCCCAACAGACCCAGCGGTACGGCAATAGCCAGGGCAGCCTCGGTCTCAAGGCCGCCGACAATTCCCAGCGCAGTGCCCAGCACGCCGGCCAGGCACATATCGCCTGGCAGCGCGCCGCCGGCGGAGATAAAGCCGATATACATGAGGTTAATTGTCGCGCCGATAATCGTACCGGTCACGGGGTCGCCCATGACGAGGCCTGTCAGGAAGCCGGCCACCAGAGGACGGTATACCGTGTAGTAGCCGATAGGACCTGCCAGAATGGAACTATTGCCCAAGTAGTAGATAATTCCGCATAGGATTGCCTGAAACAGTGACATGAGACATTCCCTCCCAATTTTTTCTTACAGCATTTTGCTCAGCGGGGTGGGTTTTTCGTCCGGGACAAGCTGGTACTGCACGGCACAGCCCCTCTCCTCGAGGTGCTTGAGGCATTCCACCTCCTGGGGGCTGGCAGAGACGTTCTTGTTGAACTTCTGCCGTCCGGTCTTGGCGCCCATGCCGCCCAGTACGATGACGGGCAGCTTTACGCCGCCGTCCACCAGAGCCTCCAGCTCCTGAGGAATCTTGACCAAAAGAATGATTTTTTCGCCTGCGGTTCCCTCCTCCATCAGATAATCACTTGCGTCCTGGCTGTTCATCACCTTCACCGTAATACCAGCGGGGGCGGCGGAGCGCAGCACCTTCTGCATAAATACGTCTTTGGTCAGCGGGCCGTCCACAATGATGATCTGGTTGGCATCGGTTTGCTTAACCCAGGCTGTGACAACCTGCCCATGAATCAGCCTGTCGTCAATTCTGGTCAGTGCGATGTTTCTCATGCTCATTCAACCTCCTCAAAAAATTTTCTTGCATCCATCAGGGTGTCCCGGCCGCTGCTGGTCGCCATCTCCATCAGCTGCGCAGCGGTACACTCGTCTCTGTTTGACAGGATTTCCAGAAACACAGGAAAATTAATCCCGGTGAGATGCTCAAATTGATAGCGGGACATCAGGGAAGAGGCGATGTTAAAGGGACTTCCCGCCAGCATGTCGGTAATCACCATTACCTCGCCCTGCCCGTGGGCCACCTCAATCGCTGCGGCAACCTTTTCCCGCAGCTCATCCACGCTCTCTCCAAGATGCAGCCCGAAGGTCCGGATGTGCCCCTGCTCTCCGACCAGCATCTCGGCCGTCTCCTTCAGCGCATCAGCCACGCTACCGTGGGTCACTACTATCAGTTCAACCATCGTTCTTCTCCTCCGTTACATTGGACCTGATGTTTTTGACCATTGCCTGGATAACCCCTTCGCCGCACCGTGCGGCTCGGATTGACGCAATACATTCCGGGTCATCCAGCGCGGTGCAGACCGCGCTGAGCGCCTGGATATATTTGCTATCTCTCTGTCTTGCCTTTTCTGGGTTTATCGCGAACAAAACAATAGTCTGCACATACAGCGCCTCGTCTCCGTCCATATTCCAAATAACGGGATTGCGCAGCACCGCCATAGCCAGTGCAATTCCCTCAACCTGCCAGGACTGCCCGTGCGGAAGAGCGATCCCATCTCCAATAGCGGTTGAGCCCTCCTCCTCCCGGAGAAACACATCGCGGCAGAGTGTGGCTTCATCTGCAATATAGCCTGTTTCATGCAGGTGATGGACCAGAAGTTCCACCGCCTCTGACTTATCCGCCGCGTCCACCGCAGTGAGAATCTGTCGACCTGGCAAAAGTGCACGCAGAAGCTCCTCCTGCGCCAGGTTGTCCGCCATCCGCTCCCAGTCGCAGCCGTCCTGGATCACACGGCAGTAACCCGTCAGCATCAGCTCCGCCTCTTTGGGCTCACCGGCCTGAATAAGGGCTCTGGGCCGGTGTTCTGTGCTGTCCCAGAGCACCCTAATGTGGGATGCGCGTGCACCCAAGAAAAGCATGGCACTCAGTCTCCCGCCCGCTATCTCTCTGCCCTCCGGTGCGCCACTCTCCGCTTCACGCCGCCACATCTGCCAGAGGCCGAAGTCCTCCGTGAGCTCTAAGATACCCTCCCGAAGCCACGCATCGGCTGTCTCTCGCCAAGTTCCGCCAATTTGTCCAACCAATAGGCCCAGCTCTCTGATCTTTTCAACATCGCGTTCTGATAACAGCGCCGAAATGACCACATGGGGAATCGGAAGGGCAGGCAACGTCACCGTGGACAGTACGAAGCTGTACGTACTCAGGTCCATCGTCTCCAGCGCCCTGGCCGAGACGACACCGGACACCTCCCACTGCGGGAACGCCTTGTCAATGCGCGTTTTTAAAAGTTGAGACGTGCCGTATCCGCTCTGACAGACTACGAGAATACGTGGCTGCGACTGTGTTCTCTCCACAGCGACCTGAAAATAAACTGCAATATATGCCGTCTCATCGGGGCTGACCGGTCCAAACCGATATTTTTGGCCCAGTACCCACATCGCTCCCTCCAAGAGCGCAAGCAAATCGGGGTACAATTCCTGAATCTGAGAGAGGAGACTGTTGCGCACCTGGATGTCATAAGTGACGCGGTTAAGCATGGACCGCAGGTGGAGATGAAGCTCCTTCTCCAGCTTTTCATTCAGCGAAAGATTGACTCCCATCGCCTCGGACACCCAGTGTACCAGTTCTGCTCCCAAGGTCCTTCCGATATCCTCCGGCTCCTGCTTCTTCTCCTGCTCCGGATCCGTCTTGGTTCCGACGCCGAAAGAAATCAGATATTGATAGATGTAATAGACTTCCGAATCCCCCAGCCGGATGTCAAAATGCTGTTCAATATCGGTCGCCATTTTCACGGCGGAGTGATACGCGGACAGCGTCCGCAGCTCCATCGCCATATGCTCGCCCGGCTCCTCAACCCGCTGCCCCTTAGAGACCCGCTCAACGCAGATCAGGAGATGGGTGATAAGATTCAGGTAATACGGTTCTCCAATGGTACAGTCGATGTTCGCCTCTAGCTCCTTGAGAAGTCGTTCTAGAAAGAGGATATCCTCCAGGCGAAAGAGCTTCAAGAGGCTGCTCATGGTCAGGTTGTTAATGCGGGACTGGCAGGGGGGAAACCCGGCTTCTTCTCCATCCTCACTCTCCTCAATCAGCGCGGCAAAGGCCTTGCGGATATTGGTCTCGCTTCCACTAATCTTTGTGCCTGCCACACCCCGGTACAGAATAAGCGCGTGGTGTTCCAGCCACTCTTCGACATATTTGAGATCGTTGACAATACTGGTTCGGCTAACAAAATAGCGGTCGGAGAGCTTCTGGATGGAAATGTAGTGCTGAGAGTCGGATAACAGCTCCCTCAGGATTTCCGTCCGTCGGCTGTCCAGCGTAACGTATTCCACTCCTTTGTGCTGCTCCTGCAACTTGCGGTTTAACACATCGCGAGTTCCGACCGCATCCTCTAGCAGTACGCCCTTCCCTGTTTTCCGTGTTAGCTCCAGCCCCACCCCCCCTAGAAAAACCGTCACATCCTTCAGGTCGTCGCGGAGCGTCCGGTCGGTCACGCCCAGCTTTTGGGCGTAATAACCGATGGAGCGGTAGTCGTGCTCCTCCAGTATCAATCTGACAAAGGATACC